>JBBSEE010000273.1:0-4825 GCA_038239995.1 Chloroflexia bacterium
CGCGAATTGGCCCAGATTACCGCGGCGATGGAGCGATTGCGCGGGTGGCAGGGGGGGATAATCGCTATCTTCGGGGAGGCAGGCTTGGGCAAGAGCCGCCTGCTACGTGAGACCTTCAACCATGTCCGCCAGCAGCAGAGCGTAGAGCAGCAAGCCGAAACCCCACCCCGCCCCCGCCACTCCACGCCGCTAGTGCTGCACCTACCCTCGTCCCGCATCATCGTGGCCGAGGGTCGCAGCCTCAACTACGGGGTGCGCCCCGAATATCAGCCATGGCAGGAGATTATCCGCGACCTGCTGGGGGTGCGGGTGGGGGATAGCGAACGGGCATTGGCCCAACTGAGCGCGGGGTTGTCCGAGTTGGGGATTGGCACCGAGACGGCGGCCTTCAATCGGCTGGGCCGCATCCTCGGCTTGATTAGCGAACCGAGTGGTGAACCATCCACGCGAGCGCGGGATGATGCGGGGGCGATTGCCGACCTGTTCTCCGCCCTAACCCGTAGCAGCCTGCTGGTGATTACCCTCGACGACCTGCATTGGGCCGACCAGTCCTCGCTCGATTTGCTGCAACAACTTGTCCCCCTTACCACCAACCTGCCGATACTCTACCTGCTGGTCAGCCGCCCGCTGGGGGGCGCAGCGGAATTGCTGCAAGGCATGGTGGCAGAGCGGGGTGAGGCGATCAACCTGCAACCGCTGAATGGCGAACAGGTTGACACCCTCGTGTGTAGCCTGCTGAACCTGCAAGACCTGCCCGCTGAGGTCAGCCGCCTGCTGATGCGTCGCGCCGAGGGCAACCCCTTCTACGTCGAGGAGTTCATCCGCACCCTGATTGAGCGTGGTCATATCGTGCTAGACGAGGGCGGTTGGCGGATTGCCGATGTCGCCGCCGCCTTCGATGTGCCCGTCACCCTACAAGGCTTGATTAGTGCCCGTATTGACCGCCTGCCGCCCGCCGTTCGCAAGTCGCTACGGGTCGCCAGCGTGCTGGGCCGCCGCTTCCAACGCCGTGAACTAGCCGCCCTCGACCCCGACGCGGCCAACCCCGCCCACCTTGAATTGCTCGCCGAGCGCGGCCTGCTGCACCCCGCCAGCGACGATGCCTACGTCTTTCACCATATCCTCACCCAAGAGGTCGCCTACAGCACCCTGCTGCTGGAGCGTCGTCGCTACTACCATAGCCTTGCCGCGGACGATTGTGTCAAACAGCCAATCGCCGACCCCCCTCGCGCCCTCGCCGACCTCGGTTCACTGCTCAACGCCGAGTATCACTACACCCGCGCGGGCAAATATCAGGAGGCCTACGACTTGCTCAGTCGGGCGGTGGACAGCAAGGAGCAGATTGACTTCTACCGGCGGCTGTTCCTATGGGGTGAATCGTCCACCATTATTGAACTACTTAGCCAGCTAGCAAAACCCAGTGCGTTGGCTAGCCTCGATGTTCCTGCCCAAGCAATGGTGTTGAGCAATCTAGCTAACACCTATGCCCGAATTGGGGATTCTAATCACGCACTGCAATACTGTGATACGCTCCTACCTCAGATTGAGGCGGCGGATTTCCCCGGCCTAGACTCCGTATACAACCGACTGGGCATCATGTACGCTATACTAGGCGACCTCCGCCTAGCAGTGGCCTATTACGAACGAGCTTTGGTGCTGGCTGAACGGTACGACAACACCAACATTGCGGCACGGAGCCTTAATAACCTCGCTCACGCTTATCTGATCTTGGGACAAATGGGTAAGGCTAAAGAACACAGTAAGCGTGCCTTGCAATATAGTGAACAGAGTGGTGACTTGGATAATCAAGGCATCTTGCTTAACAATCTAGGTATTCAGAGTGCTGCCCTCGGCCAATTGCATAAAGCAATTGAGTACCACCAGCAAGCGTTGGACATTGCGGAACAACTAGCTAATCAACCTAGACAGATAGAAGCACTTAATGATTTGGGTGCTGTCTATTTGGACATAGGCAATGTGGAACAAGCGATTGACTGCCATCGACGTGCCTATCATATAGCGGAGGAGTTGGGTGACACCAAAGGCTGTCTTTCAAGTCTTAGCCTATTGGGCGAAGATTTTACTGCTTTGGGAGAGTACCAAATAGCTCTTGATTATCATCAACAAGCAAAAGATAGCCTTGAAGGTATTGACGACCCGCTTGAACAAGGCGAAGTTCTTTTTAGCATGGGCAGCACATACTCTGCTATGGGTGAACACAACCTAGCACTGAGCTATCATCAACAAGCCCTTAGCTATTTTATTATGCTGGCAGATGTATTGAGACAAACTAGCACGCTGACAGCTTTGTCGGCTGACTACTATGCACTTGGAAACACTGCCCTATCCCACGATTTTGCGGAACGCGCCCTTAAACTAGCACATAGTGTAGAGGCACCGCTAGCGATTGCCAGTGCCTACCATCAAATAGGTAAAGCAGAGCAGCAATTGGGGAATTATGAAACCGCTCGTGCGGCATATGAAGCAGCGGTAGAGCTTCGTACCAAGTATGATGACCGTCGCGTCGTTGAGAGTAAAGCAGCGTTGGAGCGTCTAATACACGAATAAGGATAGCATCATCTGCGATACCATAAATCAATCAGCCCGCAGATTAAGTTCTGCGGGCTGATTATGTGGTTATATCTGTATCTCTTACTGAATGGTAATCATTGTTCCATCGGTGCCTACCGCCCAGACTGTGCCTCTAGCATCAATGGTTAGATAGTTTAGCGTCTTGCCGGGGCTAATGTTGTCCTGTGACCAGCCACCACCTCGGTCAACCCCGATATAGCCATCGGTGCCGATGTTGCCGACCACCACCGCCGACGCGCCGACGAGCCGGCCGTTGATGTGGGCATCCTTGCCGCTCTTACCCGCGAGGCCGCCATTACGCAAGTCGAGGACACCGTTGCCGCTGAGGGGCAGAGTGGTAAGGGGGGTCCACGTTCCGCTGGTGTACTGCACCACGTTACCATCGAAGGTGGTAGCGAAGCCATTGTTCTGGTCGGACATATTGATGTCACTGAGGGTAGTGGTGATGCCGGTGGTCATAGTTATCCACGTGTTGGTCAGGCTGGTGTACTTGAGGGCGAGGCCGTTCGCCCCTACCACATAGCCGAAATAGCCAATGCCCCCATCGCTGACCACTGAGCCGCTGTTCAGAGTGCCGCCGCCGGGGACGCTACGCAGCAGCAGCCAACTGCTGCCGCCCCCACCGCCGATACCAGCGATAGTGGCTATCACGGTCTGGTCATCGCCAACCGCGAACACAATGCCGTTCGGCCCCAACTTGATGCGGCCCAGGTTCGCGTGGGTGTGGCTGTCTACGCCGTTCCACTTCTTCCCATCGTACTGATAGATAGTGCCGTTGTTGCCCACCGCGTAACCACTGTTGTTGGAGAGCATTGCGATGCTGTTCAGCGGCGTGGTGTTCAGCTTCTTGTTCAGAATCCATGTGCCCGCCGCACCTTGAGACAGTATCACCGCCTTGTTGTCGGTGTCCATCCCCACCGCCCAACCGTTGGTGCCGGGGCTGCCGGGGGGAAAGGAGATGTCGGTGATGTTCGCGTGGGAGATGACCGGCTCGTGGCCGTTGGGGTGAGGAGCCGAGCTAGCCGCCAAGCTGGGCAGGGCAATAACTGATAGACCGATAGCAATGGCGGCAATTAGGCTAGCCGCCTTTATCAGGGATGAACGGACCATGGTTTCGCTCCTTAACTTTGATGTGGGTTTTGATTTATGGCGAGTATGGTGCGTGCTTTCACCCTGATGTTCCACCAGTATTGCAGGGTGTGCCGGCAACGCGACGCTTCCTCTCCTCCGGCTGCGGGTACATACAAGATGCGCCCATCCTGTTACCCGATTTTCGTAATGTCCCATTGTCTACTTTATATAACGCAACATTGCCCAATTAGTTAGGTTCTTTCACCACCAATTTTAGCAATTCTCATGCCAAAACTTTGTCGCTGTGTTTGTAAGCATAAACAAGGGGGACGCACGAACGCACGTCCCCCTTCTGGCTAAAAAATGTCGCCTTCTACTCATTGGTCGTAGACAAGGATAGTATATCCGGGCTGGCGGATGCGGCGATAGGACGAGGGGTGTGGAAGAAGACAACGGTAAGGAGGCCAGCGGCGACCGCCAACCCCCCCGCGATGGCGAACACGTTGCGGATGCCGACCACGCTGCCCAGCAACCCGGCGAAGGCCATAGAGACGAGGTTCGCGCTAGTGGCAACCGTGTTCAAGGCCGCCCCCACCCGCCCACGCAACTCATCACCCACCGCCGTTTGGGTGATAGTCGAGATTGCCGCTTGCAGTGGGGTGAGGCTGAGGCCAATCAGGAACAAGAGCGCGGCGAGTTGCCACACATCGCTAATAAATGCGCCAATGGCGACCAGCAGGCCGAGCATCATCAGGCTGAAGCTGACAATGTGGGTGGTCTTAAACCGACTGGCGATGACTATCACCAAACCCCCGCTGATGACCATCCCCGCAGTCTGGAAGAACTCAGTCACGCCGAACCATGTCGCGGGCACGTGCAGGTCGTTGAGGATGAAGGGGACGATGAGGATGTTGATAGCACCGAAGCCCAGCATCGTCACCGCCATGCCGGTTAGCACCCCCACCAGCAGGCGGCTGCGACCAATAACTCGCATCCCCGCGGCAAACTCGGCGAAGAAGGCTTTGCCGCCCGCCTCGACCTTAGCCATCGCCCGTTGCGTCGTCACTCTTATTTGGCTAATCAGAGCGAAGGAGACGAAGAAAGTGAGCGCATCAATCGTGAAGGTCAGCCAATAGTTGTTCAGGGTACCAATGATGATACC
>JBBSEE010000274.1:0-4823 GCA_038239995.1 Chloroflexia bacterium
ATGTATCAGAGGCGGTAACCCCGACTGTGGTATTTATTAAAACCAAGATCGCCGCCGGGAATGCCGATAATCCTGAGGGTGATGATGAGAGCCAGCAGGGGCGCAACCGCAAAGGTGAGCGGGTCGAAGTGATATTCAACCGCCAGCAGGCGATTGACCTCGAAGTAGTGGAAGGGCGAGAGGTAGGTCAGCCCCCTGAGACTCGGCCAGCCGCCCAAGATGTTGTTGCCGAAGTAGCAGCATAGCATCACCCCCGCAGTCGCCCCCGCCGCCCCTACCCTAGTGACGAATAGCTGGGCGAGGGCCAAACCGACCGCCCCCCACAGCCACGCTTGCAGCCCGATGTCGAGGATGTAGCCGATGCTGGCAGGCAAGTCCAGCGGCTGGATGGTGACGGCGAAGGCGAGCAGCAGCAGCAGCCACATCAAGGCGCAGAGCAGCAGCAGGGCGAGGCTGAAGCCCAGCCACTTTTCGCCCAGCAGCCGCCCCCGACTGAGCGGCAGGCTGGCGGCCACCTCGGCCACCCCCCGCTCTTCCTCCCCCCGCGTCATCGCGCTAGTCGCCAGCAAGGCCCAGACGCTGACCACCACGCTAATCAGCGCACCAAGGAAGGCGAGATAGCCGCTCAAGGTATCAATCGCCACCGGCGCACCATCCAACGCCCGCAGCGCATCGAGCAGCGGCTTCATCGTGCTAAATGAGGGTGGGCCGTTCGCTCCCTTGCTCATACCGCTGAAGGCGTAGGCATAGAACACGAACACCAGCCCCATGCCGATGCCCCAGCCCGCCGCCCCCCGCAGGTTGTCGCGCAGCGTCTTCCCCCACATCGTGCCTAGCATCGCTTACCCCTTGACCACATCGCGGCGTTGGAAGCCGAACAGGGCGAGGGCTAGCAGCACGAGCGTACCCCCGACTAGCCACAGCAGGCTGCCAGTGTTAAAGCCAGTCAGCGCGGGATTGCCGTATTGGTAAAAGATACTGGCTTCGCGCACATCGCTGGGCCACGCCAGCAGTTGGCCCAGCAACTCGACGACGTAGGAGACGACCACCAGTGCGCCCACGATGCCCACCGCGAGGCCGGGCCGCTTCAGCCATGCGGCGAGGGCGAAACCGGCAGCGGTGACTAGCAGGGTGAAGGGCAGCAGCATCAGGATGGCGGTCCAAATCTTGGCCGCGTCGAAGCTGATACCACTGAGCATCGCCATCACGGTCATTACCAGCCCGACCACCACGTTCAGGCATACCACCGCCACCCCAATCGCCGCGAAGCGCGAGAGCAGCAACGAGCGGCGCGACTGGGGGGTGCTGAGGGTGATTTCGTCAAGGCCGTTATCCTCATCTCCCGTCCAACCCGCCACTTGGGTCACGGCATAGGCGGCAGCCACGGCCGGGATGAAGCTGAAGAGCAAGGAGAGATAAGCCTGCGTGTCGAACCGTCCACCGACTAGACGGGCAAAGGGGTTGCTGGAATCGTTGAGGAACTTCTTGAGCGCATCCATTGCCGCTGGTTCAATTGCAACATACATGACCACATAGAAAGAGATGCCCAGCGTCCACAGCAAGGAGGGGAAAGCAAGGCCGCGCAAGCTGTAGGCAAAGGTGCTTTGCAGCAGCCGCTGATGCCAGTTGAGCGGGCGGTTGGCGGCGCGGGGAGCGGTGCGCGGCGGCAAGAGCGGGAAGGCGGCCCCACTGTCGCGCCGCGCCACTAGATAGTAGGCAAAGGCGGTGAAGATGAGGCCGAGCAGGGGAGCAACCACGAGGGCAAGGGGGTCGAACGGCCAGCCCGGCACCAGTGGCTTATTGCGGTTGTAATACTGGAAGGGCGAGATGAAGGCGAACGGCTTGAGGAAGTCAACCATACCCGCCAAGTTGGTGATGAAGTAAAGGTAGACCGCCAACCCGATGCTGAGGCCAATCACCAAGCCGCGCGAGGTGAACAGTTGCGCCAGCAGCAAGGCAAGGCAGCCCCATAGCCATGCGGTCAGCCCCACATTCAAGCTGGCAAGCAAGGTCGCGCCCAGGTCGAGCGGTTCGCCCGATGCGAGGTAGGACGCAGCGAGGGTCAACCACAACAGCACCACGCTAGCCAGCAACGCAAGGGTGTAGCCTAGCCACTTTTGCAGCAGCACATTGCGGTGGCTGTAGGGAGTAGCCAGCAGCATATCGGTGGTGCCGGGCTGCTCCTCCCCCCGCGTCATGCTGGTGGCCGCCAGCACCGCCCAAATTGCCAGCATCATGGGCAGCAAGCCCATGATACGCAGCGTGGTAAAGCCGCCCGGTGTGGAGATGTCCACCGGGTCGCCCAGCAGGAAGCGCATACTGCTGAACAGCGGGCCAAAATCAGCCTGCGCCTTCTGGCGGCTGGCAAGGGTGGGATATAGGCCCACGTATGAGGCAATCGTGGCGTAGACAATCAGCCCCAACCCCAACCCCCACCCCGCCGCCGCCCGCCAGTTGTCGCGGATGGTCTTCAGCCAAATGGTTCTCAACATGGTACACCTCCTCCAAGTAGGTTTGAGGTTTGAGGTTTGAGGTTTGAGTATCACTCATGCCTCATGCCTTATCCCTTAGCTTCGCTGGTAATATTGCAGGAAGGCTTCCTCCAGCGTCGGCTCGTGCGAGGTGAGGTTGACGAGGGGGTAGCGGGCGGCGGCTTGCACCACCGGCGCGACGCTGCCCTGCACGCTGACGATGACCTTGCCGTCGTGGGCCTCCACCGCCGTCACCCCCGGCAGCGATTTGAACTCGTCGGGGTTGACTGGCTGCTCGAAGGTGAACTCCAAGCGGTGGGCCTTCTCGTTGATGATGTCACTAATCGTCGCCACCCGTACCAGTTGCCCCTCACGGATAATCGCCACGCGATGGCAGGTGTGTTCCACCTCCTCGAAGATGTGCGAGGAGAGGAACGCGGTCGCCCCGCCCGCCTGATGCTCGGCCATCAGCTTGTAGAACTCCTGCTGATTGAGCGGGTCGAGGCCGCTGGTCGGCTCGTCGAGGATGAGCAGACGCGGCCTGTGCATGAAGGCTTGGATGATGCCCACCTTCTGCTTGTTGCCCTTCGAGTAGCTGCGGAACTTCTTGCGGAGGTCGAGGTCGAAGCGGGCGGCAATCTCCTCGATGTACTTGTGGTCCACCCCGCCGCGCAGGTTGCCGAGGTATTGCAGCGTCTCTGCGCCGGTCAGGTTGTTCCATAGCGACAGCTCGCCCGGCAGATAGCCAATTAGCCGCTTGATTGCCACACTCTCCGTCTGGCAGTCCATCCCGAAGATGCTGGCCCGACCCTTAGTGGGGCGAATCAGGTCAATCAGCAGCCGAATGGTGGTGGTCTTGCCCGACCCGTTGGGGCCGAGGAAGCCGAACACTTCCCCCTCTTGCACGTCGAGGTCGAGGTCTATGATGCCGCGGGCACTGCCGTAGAACTTGGTCAGCTTCTCGGTGTGGATTGCCATCCCCTTTGTCGCGGAGGCAGCCACGCTCTGCTCGGTCCGGTCTTGCACTTGCATAATCTCACTCCTTTTGCTTTAGCAGGGCGAGCGCAACCCGCCCCTACCGATTATCTGGCGGCGAGCGCAACCCGCCCCTACCGATTAACTGTGGGCGTGCGCCGCCCGCCCCTAGCGGATTATTTGTGTTTGGCCGCGCGGTACTCGCGCCACGCGACCAGCATATCTTGCAGGTAGCTAGCGGTAAAGTTAGCGAGGTTGGCTAGCTCTTCCATGCTGCCCCGTGCGGGGTGGGCTGGCCCTAGCGCGGTCAGGCACTGCTCCGCCAAGTTCGCCAGCGTGGTCACGGCCTTCATCCGCGTGGTGAAGATCAACTCCAGCCCGCCATGCGGGAACTGGTAGAAGTCGCGGCGGTCGCCCGCGATGCCCACCCGCTCGGCCAGCCCGCTGACCAGCAGCACGTTGATGTTGGTGCTGATGCTGGCACGGCTGACCTTCAGCTTGTTCGCCATCTCCTCGGCGGCCAGTGGTTGGGGGCTGACCAGTAGCAAGCCCAGCATCCGCCCCCCAATGCGCGGGATGCCGAACTCCTCGAAGTAAAGGCCTAGATTGGTGATGAACTGCTCGATTGCCGGGTCCAGCGGCTCATCCGTGCCATCTTCAGGCCCAACGCTTGGTCTACGGTCATCATCGTCCATACCCTGCGCTCCTCTCTGGCTCGGCTACATCAGCAGCAACCCTGTTTCAGAAGTTTTAGTAATTACTGTAATAACTAGTCGCATTATAATCGCCTTACTGAGCGCGGTCAATAGGCCAAAAGTCCTAATTTGCCTCACGATTGGAGTTACCCAGTTGCGGACGGATTTACGCCTAATGATGTAGGGGCGAATCGCATCCGCCCTGTTCAACTGTGTAACTCCTACACAAAACAAAGATTGTGAAAAAAACATCAAAAGGTATTGACACCCACAGTCATATTCGCTTATAATTACGACAGTTTTGTGAAAAAAGTTGCAATCTCCTGAACGCAAGCACTCCTTTGCCCTGAAGACAAAGGACAACCAGCCAACGGATTGAAAAAACGGATAAACGGATTAGGGCGGTTGCAGGGGCAGCCCAATAATGTAGGGGCGATGAGCCTCCGCCCTGAACCACTGCATCACCCAATCCAAAATCCAAAATCCAAAATCCAAAATCTAAAATCGCCAAAGGGGGTCGTGATGTTCCGACTAATTGCCCGATTGAGTACCAAGTACGCGCTGGTGGTGGTCATCTTCTGGGTCGCGCTGCTGTCGCTGATGTTGCTGGCGCAGTCGCAGAAGTGGCTGCCTCGCCTCTCCGATGTGTTGACCGACAACCAGACCAAATACATCGGCAGCA
>JBBSEE010000275.1:0-4820 GCA_038239995.1 Chloroflexia bacterium
CCAAGCCCGCGCGTCCGACTGATACGTTCGCGCCCGCGATGTCGCCCACCCCTGAACCCTATTTCAAGATAGGCACCCCGCTGGAGAACGAAAGCGCGGCGACTAACCTGACCCAGAACACCGACTCTAATATTAGCTATCTCACCCCCCGCTACAGCCCCGACGGCAGCCGCATCACTTATGTCCTCTACACCCAGAAGAGCGGCAAAGTAGTCGCGGTAGACCTCTACGTGATGGATGCGGACGGCAGCAATGTGCGCCAACTGACCAACACTCCGACCACCAACGAATATACCCCTAGCTGGTTGGACAACGATACAATCCTCTTCCACGCCTACGACCAGAACAATCAAGCCGACATCTACAAGATACCCGCCGCTGGTGGCACGGCTACCACTTTGCTCACCGCCGACCCCACTATCAGCCGCCGCAACGTGGTCGCTGGCCCTGACAATGCCGACCCCAAGACTACCCGCTTCTGTTTCGTGGGTACCGATGCGGCGGGTAAACACAGCCTGTACACCTTCCTGCAAGGGGACACCAAAGCCACCCGCGTAAAGCTGGACGAGCAGCCCGACCCATTTGAGAGTATGGCATTCTCCGCCCCCGATGACCGCTACGTGCTGTTCACCAACATCACCGACACGACACACCTGACCAGCGATGTGTATGCCTACGAAACCTCCACTGGCAAGGACATCAACCTGACCGCCACTGATGACGTGTTCGAGAGTGCCAGCCTGTTCCACCCCGGCGACCGCGTGCTGCTGATGGGCCGCCCCGACAGCAAGGGCAATTACCGACTGTTCCTCAATGACCGCTCTGGTACTGCCCCCAGCCCCACTATCTATCCGCTCACCAGTGGTAAGCTAGGCACGGCGGAGGACTTCCCCACCTTCAGCCCCGACGGTAAGACGGTGATGTTTGTGGCTGACTACGACACTACCGGCACGTACAACATCTACACCCTGCCCTACGTCGCCCCCTAAGGAGTCGCTATGCCGCATCCGCCCGACCAAACGCATCGCCCCCCTCGCCCGCGCAAGGCTGAACCCACCGCCCCGCCGCGCAAGGGGGGCAAGCCGCCATCGGCTAGTGCCAAGCCCGCCCCGCCCCGCCGGGGTGGGCCGCCCCGCCCTGCTGCCCCACGTCGCACCTTCAAGCCCAAGCCGATGAGTGAGGGGGCGTTGTATGCCGCCTACCATGCCGACCCCCAATGGTCACGCCTCCAAGAGGCGGCCCAACGCGCCCTCGTGCTGATGAGCCGTACCCTGTTGGAGGCTCTGGCCGCCGCCGGTTGGCAGGTGGTGGGTAATCGGCGTAACGATGCCCCCGAATACACCTTCGGCTTCGACAACATCTGGACCTTGCGGAGCGCGGACGGCAGCCGCACGGTGGAACTCTCCCCCGAATCCAGCTATCGCAACCTACTCTACATCGCCCCCGCCCAGCAGCGCGGCGAGGGCCGCCCCGAACTCGACCGCCAAGCGTTGGGCAACGATAAGCTGATGCAGCAGAAGGCGGCGGTGATTGCCCGCCGCGTGCTAGATGGTATGGTGACGAAGGAGCAGACCAATGAGCAAGATACGCCCACCTAAGCGATTGCAGATGGTCAGTTTGCTGGCCGCTTTCGCTATCATATTGGCCGCCTGCGATACTGGCGGCAACGTCGCCAATACCCCGACTGCCAGTCCGCTGGCCGCCAATACCCCCGCTGCCCCCATTACCCCCACTGCGGTTATCGCCGCCGCTAGCCCCACCGCGCTAGCCGCCGCCCCCAGCCCTACCGCCGCGACGGTCACGACCGGCACCGAGCCGATATACGTGGCGATTGTCTGGCACAATCACCAGCCCTTCTACTTCAAAGACCCCACCACTGGCGTATACGAGAAGCCCTGGGTGCGGATGCACGGGGTCAAAGATTACCTTGATATGGTGACGATGCTGAAGCAGTACCCCAATGCCCATGTTACCTTCAACCTTACCCCCTCACTGATTAAGCAGATTGATGATTTCACCCTGAATGGGGCGCGGGACAAATACTTCGTGGTCGCCCAGAAGCCCGCCGCGCAACTGACCACCGACGACAAGAAGTTCATCCTGCAACACTTCTTCGACACCAACAGCAAGATTGTCGCCCGCTTCCCCCGCTACGGCGAGTTGCAGCAGATGCGCGGCTCCGACCTCGGCGACGCGGGCCTCACTGCCGCCATCGCCAAGTTCAGCGAACAGGACTGGCGCGACCTGCAAGTGTGGTTCAACCTCGGTTGGGTAGACCCCGACTGGCAGGCCCAAGCCCCGCTCAACGCCCTCATCAGCAAGGGGCGCGGCTTCAGCGAGGATGAGAAGCAGACGGTGCTGAATCAGAACATCGAACTGATGAAGCAGATTATCCCCGCTTACAAGGCGGCACAGGACAGCGGCCAAATCGAGGTCATCACCACCCCCTACGCCCACCCCATCCTGCCGCTCATCTATGATACCGACTCCGCACGCATCGCCTTCGGCAGCAGCGTGCCCCTCCCCTCCCCCCACTACAGCTATCCCCAAGATGCCGCTGCCCAAGTCGCGCTCGGCAAGCAGATATACAAAGACCATTTCGGCAAGGACCCGCTGGGGATGTGGCCCGCCGAGGGTTCGGTGTCGCAGGATGTGGTCAAGTTGTTTGCCGATGCAGGGGTGAACTGGATTGCCACCGATGAGCTGGTGCTGGCCTCCTCCTTCAGCCTGCCTAATGGTATCGAACGCGACGGCACCGAGACGGTCAAGCTGCCCCAGTTCCTTTATGCGGGCTACACCGTATCCGACAGCGCGGCGGGAGCCAAGCCGGTGAACATCATCTTCCGCGACCACCTGATTAGCGACAAACTCGGCTTCGACTACAGTGGGCAGAACGGCGATGCTGCCAGCAGCGACCTGCTGAACCGCATCCACAACGCGCAGCAGGCCCTTGCCGCCAACCCCCGCAACGCCGGTCAGCCCCACCTGCTCACTATCCTGCTCGACGGCGAGAACGCATGGGAAAACTACGACAACGACGGCAAAGCCTTCCTCAATGGGATGTACCAGAAACTCTCTGCCGATCCCAACATCAAGCTAGTCACCCCCAGCGAATACTTTACTAAGTTCCCCAACGGGCGACACATCCCCAAGCTGTTCGCTGGTAGCTGGATTGACGGCACCTTCAGCACGTGGATTGGCGAGGGCGAGGAGAATCAGGCGTGGGACTACCTGCGCCAGACCCGCGAGACGCTCGAACCCTACCTCAGTGGCAGCAAATCGGTGGCCGCCGACAAGCTGGAAGCAGCCAAGCTAGCCATGTATTCAGCCGAGGGCAGCGACTGGTTCTGGTGGTTCGGCACCGACCAGAGCAGCGGCGATGATGTCGCCTTCGATGACCAGTTCCGCAAGACGCTGGGTCAGGTCTATGTCAACCTCGGCTTGCCCGCCCCCGCCTTCCTCAATGCCCCCATCGTGGCGAAGGTTGCCCCCAGCCCCAAGCAAGGGATTAGTGGCGACTTCACCCCCACGATTGATGGCAAGGCTGCTGCGGGCGAGTGGGACAAGGCGGGGATGTATCAACTGGGCGGCGGGGCGATGGCGACCAATGGTGGCCCCGCCCTCTACTTCGGCTACGATGTCCACAACATCAACCTGCGCCTCGACCAAGCCCAAGATTACACCGACGGCACGGTCAGCTTCTACGTCGGCACCCCCACTCAAGCGCAGAGCAGCAACTTCCAAGACGGCTCCCCCCAGCCCATCGGCTTCTCCGCTGGTTACGTTGCCAGTGTCAGCCTCAAGGGAGGCAAGGTGGTCTCTAGCACGATAAAGGTAGCAGGCGACAGCAACACGTGGGCCGACCTGCAAGGTGAGCTAGTTGTCGCTGCCGCGCAGGGCAAGACCCTAGAGATGACCATCCCATGGTACACGCTCGGCAAGCTGCAAACCGGCGACCTGCTGACCATACAGGGGTACGCCAACATGGCCGGTACATCCACCCCGCTGCCGGACGGCTCCTTCAGCCTCAACGTCCCCGACCGCAACCCCATCACTGTCGCGGCGCAGATTGACGACCCGCAAGGCGATGACCATGGCCCCGGCACCTACACCTACCCGCAGAACGCCGCCTTCAGCCCCGGCAACTTCGACATCAAGCAGTTCGTGGCCGGTACGGATAGCGACGGCAACATGGTGTTCCGCTTCGTGATGTATGGCGCGGTGCCCAATCCTTGGGGCAGTGCCAGCGGCCTCGCGCTCCAGACCTTCGATGTGTATATGGACACCGACCATAAGGACGGCAGCGGGGCAAGGATGCTGTTCCCCGGACGCGCCGCCGCGGTGCCTGCCGCCGATGCGTGGGATGTCGCCTTTCGCGCCGAGGGTTGGCCGGAGGGTCAGGGTGTGTACAAGGGTGCAGCGGGCAAGGACCCGACCAAAATTGACGGCATCGCCAAGATACAGGTGGACGCGGGGCAGAAGACCGTGACCATCCGCATCCCGCGCAAGGACTTTCCCGATGGCGACCCGGCTACGTGGGGCTACCTTGCGGTGGTGCTAAGTCAGGATGGCACCAACAGTGCGCGGGGGCGTACCCGCAGCATCGGCAAAACCGCCGCCGAGTGGGTGCTGGGAGGAGGGACCGGCGCGACCAACGACCCCGGCATCCTCGATGTCGCCTACCCCGCCGACTTCACCCCCATGCAGGAGGACGCGCTCAAGACCTTCAATCCCAGCACCGCCCCTGACCTGACCAAAGTGCCGCCCAACGACTTTGCCCAACTGCCGCTGGTGCGGAAGAAGTAGGGATGAGGTATGAG
>JBBSEE010000276.1:0-4816 GCA_038239995.1 Chloroflexia bacterium
AAGATTGTGGAGAGCGGCGGCCCCGAACTGGTGCATGAGCTAGAGCGCAGCGGCTACGAGGCGATTCGCGCCCGCTACGCCGAGGCGGGGGTGGACGAGGCCATCTACAAGGAGAGCAAGGCGGGGAACGCAGTCGCCCCCGTAGCCTAAACCTGCGGATGCAGCAATCGCCTTCATCAGCGCGGCGCGTGGCCTCTGGGCGATGCGCCGCGTCGCTGTCTATCGCTTGACTCAGCGGGGGTCGGGGGGTAAAATAGGGGTATTAGTGTATTGCGGAAAAGGAGCTAAGTCATGGTTGCAGAGTATCAAATCACCATTCGCCTCAGTGCCGAGGAGCAGGCCCTGCTCGACACCGTGCGCGGCAACACCGACCTTGCCACTTATGTTGCCAGCACCGCGCTGAAGGCAGCGCGACGTAAAGCGGCCCGCGTCCTACCCCCTCATCCCCTCAGCGATGCGGAACTTACCCCAGAGGAGCATCTCCGCCTCGCCGCACAGGCACACGAAGATGGGCTGGAGATAGATGAGTTCATGCGCGTGGTGCGAGAGAGGATTGCCCAACGAAGGGCGGCTCATAGCAACGGAGCAAACGGATGAGAGTAGTTGTCGGAAGGCAAGTTATTGCTACATTCGATGAAATAGACGAATACTACACGGGTCATGGTCGTCCCGACCTAGCTGACCGTTATGTAGATGCGGTTGATGTCGCAATGCGGAGGCTGGCGAAGTATCATCAGCACCGCCGCACCAGCGATGATTTGCCCCGCCGCTTTCGCCGCACCCTTGCGGGCTATTATGTTATCTATTACGAGGTGGACGAGGCGGCCCAGACCGTCTATGTCTACGAAGTCAGGCATGGGGCGCGGAAGCCGCTCACCCCCACCACCCACCTACGTCGGGCCAGCAAGGCGCGACGGGATAATGTGGAGCTTACCTTATCGTTCGGCGTTCAGCCCACTTTCAATGATGAAAGGATACCCGCCATGACCGCGACTCGCACCCGCGAAGATACCGACAGCATCTGTACCCCCACCGTTACCCCGCAAGTAGCGGTAGATATGGGTAACGGTGTAGATTGGGGGGCAGTAAAGCAGGATTTCCCCATCCTGCAACGCAGCATCAACGGTAAACGGGTGGTCTATCTCGACAGCACCGCCTCGGCGCAGAAGCCGAATGCGGTCATCGAAGCAGTGCGGAGCTTCTATCGTACCAGCAACGCGAACATTCATCGCGGGGCTTACACCTTCAGCGAAGAGGCGACCGCCGCTTACGAGGCGGCGCGGGGCAAGGTGGCTCAATTCATCAACGCCCCCGACCAGCGCGAGGTCATCTTCACCCGCAACGCCACCGAGGGCCTCAACCTTGTAGCCTACGCATGGGGGCGGCAGCATATCAAGGCGGGCGATGTCATCGTCGTCACCGAAATGGAGCATCACAGCAACTTGATTCCGTGGCAGATACTGGCGAAAGAAAAGGACGCGCAGCTAGAGTTCATCCCCTTTGACGGCGAAACTGGCGAGTTGCGCCTAGAGGTGCTGGACAACCTGCTTACCCCGCGCCTCAAGCTGCTGAGTATGGTCCACGTGTCCAACACGCTGGGGACGATTAACCCGGTGGCCGAGGTGGCCCGCCGCGCTCACGCGGTGGGGGCGGTAGTGGTGATAGATGCGGCGCAGAGCGTGCCGCATATGCCGGTGGATGTGCAGGAACTGGGCTGCGACTTCCTCGCCTTCAGCGGCCACAAGATGTGCGCCCCTAGTGGTATCGGTGGGCTGTGGGGAAGGCTGGAGTTGCTCGATGCGATGCCCCCGTTCATGGCGGGCGGCGGCACGGTGGCGCGGGTCGGCTTGCGCGATTGCGACTGGGCGGAGGTGCCGGGCAAGTTTGAGGCGGGCACACCCGCGTTCGGCGAGGCGGTAGGGATGGGGGCGGCGGTGGATTACCTGTCTGCCATCGGCATGGCGAACATCCGCGCCCACGAGGTCGCCCTTGCTAGCTACGCGATGCAGCGTTTCGCCGAGGTGCCCGGCCTGAGCGTGTACGGCTCTAAGGACATGAACAAGCGGGGGGCGACCTTCCCCTTCAACCTTGCCGCTTACGAGGCGGACGATATTGCCCTGCGGCTGGACGAGGACAATATCCACGTGCGGGCGGGGCGGCACTGCTCGCAGCCGATCATGGACCGGCTGGGGGTGTGCGCCACCGCCCGCGCCAGCTTCTACCTTTACAACCTTGCCGACGATGTGGACGCGCTGGTGGAGGCCCTGCAACGCGCCGCCTAACAAAGGAGCCTTACGTGGAAGATTTGGAACTGACCGTCCACGACCTGAAGCAGAAAATGGAGCGGGGCGACCCCCTGTTCCTGCTCGATGTGCGTGAGCCGGAAGAGTGGGACATCAATCACTTTGAGGGCGCGACCCTGATACCCATCGGCGAGCTAATGGAGCGGCGCGACGAATTGCCCCGCGACCAAGAGATTATCGTCTATTGTCACGTGGGCAGCCGCAGCTTCCAAGTGGCCCGTTACCTGCAAGCGATTGGCTATCACGCCAAGAGCCTGAACGGTGGGGTGGACGATTGGGCAGTCTACATTGACCCCGCGATGCCACGATACTGACGATTTTGGATTTTAGATGGGAGTTGAGCAGGGCGTATGCGATTCGCCCCTACGTCAACGGGCACAATCCAGACGCAACTGCGTTACTCCTATTTAGATTTTGGATTGCGGGTGTATTGCTACTCGCACCCACCCCCCACCCCTCCCGCTGGGAGGGGAGATGACTAACCCCTCCTAGTGGGAGGGGACTTATAAAGGAGCAAGTTATGCTGACTGAGAACATGGTACGCACCGCGCTACAGGATGTATACGACCCCGAACTGGGGGTGAACGTGGTTGACCTCGGCCTCATCTACAATGTGGACATTAACGACGATGAGGGCAAGGTGCATATTGACATGACCCTGACCAGCCCCGGCTGCCCCGTAGGGCCGATGGTCATCGCCGACATCCACCGCGCCCTCAGCCTATTCGAGGGGGTCAAGGATGTAGATGTGGAACTGGTGTGGTCGCCTTACTGGAACCCCAGCATGATGAGCGAGGATGCTAAGGAGGAGTTGGGGTACTACGACTAAATCAGGCTGAAGTTTCGTTTGCAAAGTAGTTTAGTAGTCCGCCTTACCCTCATCCGTGCTGCTACGCGGCGGTATCGCAGTGATACCCGCGCTGGCGGCAAGAGCGTTAGCGTACAGCGCGGTGCGTCCCCGCTGCATCTGCGCGTCAAAATCCTCTGGCGACACCATCAGCGGTAGCAGTGGCCCCTCGGCGGTGGGTTGGCCGCTGCTGAGGGCGCGGGCCAGCAGCCTGCCGCTAATCTCGAACACGTGGCCGACCCCGCGCATCATCGCCGCAGGCAAGGCCAGCAACGCCTTAAACCCCTCGCGCGACCGGCCATACTTCGCGTCGTAATCATGGGTCGCCTCGGCAGGGCTGACCTGCTTGCCTTCGCCCACCGCAAGGTTGTAGCGGTGGTCCATCACCCACAGGTACAAGTCGGCCTCGGTTCTGCCGGGGAAGTCCTTGAGGATGTCGTTCTCCCGAATCGCGTTGACTACGGGGAGATAGAGGGTATCGTACCAACTCTGCACTGCTTCCTCCCACGTGAGGCATTGGTCGGGGTGGTCAATGCTGAAGAAGTAGCGATGCACGCGGATATGTTCGAGCAGCACATCATAGCGGCCCAGCGTGCTGAACACAATGTGCTGGTCGGGGCGCAGGTGGTCGAGGTTGGTCTGCTCAAGGAAGCGGCCATACTCGGCGAGAGAGAGCAGCTCACGCGCATCAATGTCCTTGCTGATGGGGATGCGGGTGCGGACTTCAATCACCTCCGCGTCCACGAACTTGATGCCCTTGCGGTGGGCGACGCTGATGCGGTGGTTGCCGTCCTTCACGAAGTAGATTTCGCCCAGCTTGTACAGGGTCACGGGCGGGAGGGTGACATCTTGGTAGTAGGCGCGGTCTACGCTGGTCCACCGCCAG
Source organism: Chloroflexia bacterium (assembly GCA_038239995.1). Classification (GTDB taxonomy): domain Bacteria; phylum Chloroflexota; class Chloroflexia; order QHBQ01; family QHBQ01; genus QHBQ01. The sequence continues at coordinate 4,037 of JBBSEE010000276.1, forward strand.
CGGGTGGTGGTCTGGACGGGCAGGAACTCGCGGTCGAAGTCGGCATAGCGGTCAACGCTGCCGATGATTTGCTCTACCGGCACGGTCTGCAAGCCGCGATAACTCTGGTTGCCGCTGCCTAGCAGCTTGCTCACCTCGTCGAAGGAGAGTAGCTCGTTGTTGCGCCGCGTGAACAGCGCGGCCACCTCGTTCAGCCACGCCTTGCGGCGGGCGCGTTCAAAATCTTGTTGCACCAGTTCGTTGATGATGGGCGTGTTCAAGGGCAACTGACCTCCTATGGAAGCAACGGAGTGTTGCACGCCATCGTGCGGGGATAATCCTAGCGGGGGAAGCACAACCGCGCCGTCGGGGTAACAGCTAGCACCACGCTGTGCCGCATATATTATACCGCATCTGAGGGCAAGTTGGGGGCGAGTAATCTAAACAGCTACTAATCTAAGCCCCCAGCGGGGGTTTGGGGGAGAGATGCCGCCCCGCCCGCCACCAAAAAGCCCCCAGCGGGGGTTTGGGGGAGAGATGCCGACCCGCCCACAAAGCAAAAAGCCCCCAGCGGGGGTTTGGGGGAGAGATGCCGACCAGCTATTACGCTCATCGAACATGAAAAGCAGCCAGCGGACTCGAAAGCGGACAAACGGACAACGATAAGGTGGGGCAAGCGGCGTGGTCACGATGTGCGGGGGTACGCTTCACGCGGGCGAGTGCAATCCGCCCTACGTCCGTTGAGTGCTTCTCGCCGCCGACAGGCCAAACAGTTAGTCATCATTTCTCCCCCAAACCCCC
>JBBSEE010000277.1:0-4814 GCA_038239995.1 Chloroflexia bacterium
CAGGCGGCGCGGGCGGTCGGCCCCAACCTCGTGCAATCCTTCCATGACCGCCTGCCGATGCGCCGCATGAGCAGCCACCACATCCTGCGCGACATGGTCGCCTTCGCTAATACCAATGGTGGCACTATCTACCTCGGCGTGCCGCCCCAAGCCAACTTGCCCCTGCGCGGGGTGGACAACGCTGCGGAGGTAATTGACGTGCTGCGCGGCGAGATGCAGCGCAACATCACCCCACCCCTTGCCGTAGGCATGGAGGTGCGCACCAGTGAGGGCAAGAACGTGGTGGTGGTCAACGTGCCCAAGGGGACGGAGCGGCCCTACGTGCTAGAGGGCAGCCAGATTTACATCCGACAGGAGAGTGACACCAACCTTGCGATGCGCGAGGAGATTGTCCAGCTAGTGCGCGATGCGCTGGCGGGCAGCGACGGCAGCGTGTTTGCCGCCCGCGCCGCCACCCCCGCTACCCCGGCCCCGACTGCTACCGATGGCTCCCCCCGCGAGGAACGCCGCTTCGAACGACGGGAGCGGTATGCCCCCCCGCCGCGCCGCGATGAGCCGACCTCCGCCCTGCCCGTGCCCCCGTTGGTCAACCGCGAGGTGGATGCGCTTGCCACCCCGCCCGCCAGCATCGCCCAGCCCGCCCCCCAGGTGGAGCCGGGGCTGACCGCGCTGGCCGCCCCCAGTGTGGCCGCCGCCACCATCGCTGCCGAGGCGAACGACAGCGGCATCGCCCACCCAGAGGAAGGCCCCCAGAGTGCGATTGCCGAGGAGCAGACGGCGACCGACGGGCCACGCCGCAGTCGGCGACGGCGGCGCAATCGCAGCGGGCAGCTTGAGCCGCTGGCCGAGGGCGATACCGCCCCGCTGGAGTTGGCCGAGGAGCCGTCTAGCCTTGAGCTAGGCGAACCGATGAGCGTCGAGGTCGAACCGATTGGCCCCGATACGGTCATCGAGCCACCCCGCACCGGCGTGGAGGTGGTCAGCAGCGAGGAGCGCGAGGGCATCACCTTCCATACGATGAAGGACCTGCGTAACGGCAACCTCGTCCACCACGTCACCCGCCACTCCGCCCGCCGCCTGTGGCGTTACGCGATTACCCAGCGCGAACACAATGAGCCGAAGCCGGAGCAGATTACGTGGCTAGGCGACATCGGCCTGTGGCGCAGCACGGTGCGGGCCGAGATGCGCCGCTATGACCTTGCCCAGCGCGACGCGCAAGGTCGCTTCCACGCTTATTACGGTGTGACCGAGGATGGGCTGCACGGACCTTGGCTGGCCTTTGCCTCCGCTACCCCCACCGAAATCGGCGAGGATGATACCGAACTGGCCGCCACCCCTGAGCGCGTCACCCCCGCGCTACCCCCGCCCCCCGTCCGCGATTGGCCGCTCACCGCCACCGACCTTGCCAACATTGCCGGTTTCGCCGACCTGATTGAGCGTCACTTTGCGGATATGGACGACCCCCAGCAACGGGCCATCGCGATCACCGCGCACGGCCATGACCTCATCACCGCCGCCCCTCAACCCAGCCTCACGTGGGAGCAGGTGCTGGCGGAGCGTTCGCCCTTCGAGGAGGCAAAACGGCGGGAGGAGGCGATTGTCGCGCACACCGCCGCCGAGGAGCCGACCCTCGTGCGCGAGTTCATCGCGTTCGAGCAACCCGCCTATGTGCTACCAGAGGAGATTGGCGACTACATCGTGGTGGTGGATAGCGGCGACCTGCCCGAAGTGTTCAGCATCAGCGACGATGGCGCACCGCCGCTGGATGAGGCCCGCGCGGCGTGGAGCATCGCCCTGCCCGAACCGCAGGCGGGCAAGGGGCGACGCGGCGGGCGGGGTAAGCAAGCAGATGCCGCCACCCCAGTCGCTGAGGAGCAACCCCCCGTCATCGAGGCTACCCCCGCACCAACCGCCCCGCCGTCAGTGGGCAAGGGGCGCACCCGTAAGCGCAGCTCACCGCAACCCACCGCCGACCCGACCAGCGAAGTCGTCCCCCCGGCCCCACAACCAAGCCAGCCCCGCGGCGGGCGCAACCGCCAGCCCGCCGCGCCTATCGCCGAGGCCACGCCAGTCGAGGCCCCGCCCAGCACCCCACCACCAGCCACCCCACGCAGCGGACGACGGCGCAATGGCCCTAGCGACCTAAGGCGGGGGCGCGATGAAGACCCTGCCAACCCCGACATCGCCCCCATCCCCCAACTCGCCAGCCGCATCGAACCCTACGATGAACGCGACTGAGATGCCGACCAACTTAAGGTAGGAGTTATGCAGTTGCGAATGGATTTGTACCTGATGATGTAGGGGCGAATCGCATACGCCCTGCCCCAATGCTCCTATTAAGGATTTGACCGAAAGCGCATGAGCAAGGACCAAAATCCGCCGCCCGCAGGCGACCCTACCCCCACCCCGATAGAGATTATCCGCAGCGCGAGGCGGAAGAACACCTCCTCGGCGCAGCGGGTGGGCGGCAAGATAGTGGTGCGCGTCCCTGCGGGGCTGACCGCGGCGCAGGAGCAGGATGCGGTCAATAGCTTGCTGCTCGCCCTAGAGCGGCAGACCCGCCGCCGCTCCCTGAACGCCGACCGCAACCTTACCGCCCGCGCCGACGAGATGAACCAACGCTACTTCGAGGGCAAGCTGAAGTACAACTCCATCGAGTTCGTCACCAACCAGCAGCGTCGCTACGGTAGTTGCACCCCCGCCACCGGCAGCATCCGCATCTCCGACCGCCTTGCCACTATGCCCGCATGGGTGCTGGATTACGTCATCGTCCACGAACTCGCCCACCTGCGCGAGGCCAACCACTCCGCCGCCTTCTGGAAGCTGGTCAACCGCTACCCCTTCACCGAGCGGGCAAGGGGCTACCTAATGGCGGTGGGGATGGAAGAGGCGGAGTGACAGGTTTGAGGTTTGAGCAACTCAAACCTTGTTATTCCGCCGCAGCCGCCCCATTGCCGCCTGCCACAGCATCGCCAGTTCGGGCATCCGCAGCAGGGTCGCCGCGCCGAGGTAGGCGAGGGTGAAGCCGCCGCCGCACAGCAGCAGCACCGCGATGTGACCGAGCAGACTGGCAGGGAGTAGGTCATCCACCGCCATCCACACCGCAATGCCCACCGCCGCCGCGAGGATAGCGGCCAGCCCTGCCTTCAGGCTAGCTGTCCCCAACCCCAGCCCACGCAACCCCGCAATCGCCGCCCCCAGCAGCACGAAGCTGACCACCGCGTGGAAGGTTTGCTTCGCGGAGTCGGCGAGGGCGAGACCGGCGAAACCGAGCGGACCCACCAGCAGCAGGGCGAACGCGAGGTAGGCCAGCACGCTGCCGATGCCGATTAGCACCGGCGTTTTGGTGTTCTGCCGCGCATAGAAGGCGAACAGCAGCACTTGGTCAACCGCGGCGAAGGGGGTGCCCACCGCGTAGCCGAGCAGGGCGATTTGGGTGCGCCATGTGTCCGCGTAGTTGAACGCGCCGCGTTGGAACACCACTTGGATGATGGGCACGCCGATGGCCGCGAGGGCGAGGCTGGCAGGCAGGATGAGGGTGATGACGAGACGGAGCGCGGCGGCGAGGGTGCGCTTGTAAGCGGTGAGGTCGCCCGCCGCCGCGCTGCGCGAGATGCTGGGCAAGACCGCGAGGCTGATCGCCGCCGAGACAAGACCGAGGGCGAACTGCACGAGGGTGGTGGCGAAGCGCATCGCGGACAGGCCGCCCACCCCCGTGCCGCTGGCAAGGTTGCGGTCAATGATTAGCCCCGCCTCCGTGACCAGCAAACCTAGCGCGACCGGCAAATAGAGGCGGCCAATCCGCCGCACGCCGGGGTGTCGCCAATCGAGGCTGAAGCGCAGCCGCGCGTCGCGCAGCCCCACCCATTGCCAACCCAGCATCAGCAACGCCCCCACGCTCATCCCCACCACGATACCGAAGGGGTTGTCCTTCTCGTAGAGCAGCCAACCTAGGGCCACCACGCTGAGGTTGAGGATGACCGGGGCAAAGGCGGGGAAGGCGAAGCGTTGCAGAGCGTAGAGCAGCGACATCAGCACCGCCGAGAGGCCGAGCAACAGCACCCCCGGCAGCACGATGAGGACGAGGCTGGCGGTGAGGTCGAGTTGGCTGGGGGTGAAGCCGCCCGCGAGCAGGCTGGTGAGCGGGCGAGCGAACAGCATCAGCAGCCCGACCACCAAGCCGAGGCCGACGGTAGCGATGCTGAGGATGATGCTGGCGATACGCCATAGCTCGTCACGTTGCCCCTTCGCCACGAACTCGCTGAACACCGGCACCAACGCCGCGCTGACGATGCCGCTAATCAACAGGTCGTAGGTGATAGTGCTGACGTTGCTGGCAATGGTGAGCGCGTCGGTCGGACCCTTGCCCCCGTACAATCCCGCCACCACCTGTTCGCGCACCAGCCCCATCACCCGACTGAGGATGTTGCCCATCACCAAGATGAAGGCCGCCGAGGCGATAGTCGAGGTTTGAGGTTTGAGGTTTGAGGTTTGAGGTTCGGGTGGGGCGGCGGGCACCGGGTTGCGGGTTGCGGGCGGCGGTGAGTTAGGCTCAATCGGCGGGCCGATGGCAAGGTTATCGGGCAGCGTCAACGCTTGATACTCTGGCTTATCTTCCAATCCGTTTATCCGTTTTTTCAATCCGTTGGCTGGCCTTTTACTGTGGGCTGGCCTTTTTCCGTGGGCTGGTAATTGCCGCCCTCGCCGTACAGTTGCACGATGCGCTCAATCAACGCCGAGGTGCTGCGCCCGGCCACGAGGGGGAGGATGCGGACTTCGCCGCCGTAGCCGCGCACAATGTCCGCTTCGGGCAG
>JBBSEE010000278.1:0-4806 GCA_038239995.1 Chloroflexia bacterium
AACCACCAGGGTGAGAACATACGGTAGCCCCACCGCCAGCACCAGCACCACCGCGCCCACGCCAATCCAGGGCAGTAGTGGGCGGAGGAAGGGCCGGTCGGTCGAGCGCGGCGGGCGGCGCATCAGGTCGGCCTCGGCCCCCTCTGCGACGAAGCCAGCCGAGGCGGCCAGATCCATAAACAATTCTATAACCACGATTTGGATGGGCTGGAAGGGAGCTGCCGCGCCGAAGAGGGTCGGCACCGTCACCAGCACGATGAGCGCCAGCTTGCAGGCAAGGTAGAAGGCAATCGCCTTGGAGAGGTTAGCGAACAGCCTGCGCCCCTCGGCCACCGCCAGCACCAAGGTGGCAAAGTTATCGTCTAGCAGCACCACCCCGGCCGCCTCGCGGGCTAGGTCGGTGCCACGCTTACCCATCGCCACGCCAACCTGCGCCGCCCGTAGCGCGGGGGCATCGTTCACCCCGTCGCCAGTCACCGCCACTACCTCGCTCTCACGCTGGAGCGCTTCGACAATGCCGAGCTTCTGGTCGGGGCTGGTGCGAGCGAACACCCCCACCCGCTTGACAATGGCAGCAAGCCCGGCATCGGGCATCTGAGTAAGCTCCGCGCCGGTGATGATCTCGCCACTAATGCCCACCTGCGCCGCGATGTTAGCCGCGGTGTGTGGGTGGTCGCCGGTCACCATGATGGTACGTACTCCGGCAGCCTCAAGCTCACGGATGGCCTCCGCCGCTTCGGGGCGGGGCTGGTCGAGTAGCCCGATCAGGCCAGCAAACTCTAGGTTCTGCTCTAGCTGATCGCGTGAAGGTTGGGTCGGGACGCTATCTATGTGGCGAGTAGCCAGCCCAATCACCCGTAGTCCCTGTCCCGCAAGCTCGACAGTCGCTCGAACCGCTGCCGTCTGTGCCGCTGCATCTAGTGCTGAGTGAGCAACTATCGCCTCTGGTGCGCCAGTGACGTACAGAGTGGCCCCACCCTGCATTGCGTAGAGCCGTGATAGCATCCCACGCTCACCGTCGAAGCCGAACTCGGCCACTACCGGCGCAGCGGCAGTTCGCATCAGCGCTGGGTCATCACCGTGCGCGGCTGCCGCAAGGTAGAAGGCAATCTGGATCTGGTCTCCCGCAAGTTCAGCTAGATTGGCTGCCTGCGGGATGGGTACGTCGCTAGCCCTTACCCCAATCTCTATCAGTTTGGTTTGCGTTTTGGGGTCAGCGGTCGGCTGCCCCGAAGGTGTGGTATAAGCGGCAACGCTGAGGCGGCCCATGGTCAGGGTGCCGGTCTTGTCCGTAGCTACCACCGTCACGCTGCCCATCGTCTCGGCGGCGTAGAGCTTCTTCACCAGGGCGTTCTGCTTCGCCAGATTGTAAGCACCGATGCCCAGCACGATTGTAATAAGGATGGGTAGCTCTTCGGGGATGGTAGCGAAGGCCACCGTCAGTCCGGTCAGCACCATCTGCTGCCACGGCCTACCCCAGAGCAGGCCGATGACCACCACCAGGGTGCTGAGGATAAGGCTGGCCCAGAGTAGCTGCCCAGCAAGCTCTTTCATGCTGAGTTGCAGCGGGGTCTTCGGCTCCTTCGCCTCGACCACCCGCCCAACCAAGCGGCCCACCGCCGTGTTCATCCCGGTGGCAATAACGAGCGCAGTGCCGCGTCCCCGCGCCACCACGCTCCCGGCGTGGACTACTCCCTCATCTTCATCATTCGCAGTAACCTGCTTCTCCGCCGCAGCGCTCTCGCCAGTGAGGTGTGCTTCGTCGGTTGCCAGTCCGTACGCCTCAAGTAGCCGCGCGTCTGCCGGTATTCGTTCACCAGTGCTGAGGATGAGGATGTCACCCGGCACAATCCGCTCGGTCTGGATCTGAGTGATCTTACCATCGCGCAGCACTGGCGCGGTGGGCGGGGCGTATTGCTTGAGTGCCAGCACTGCACTCTTCGCCCGGTACTCGGTGTATACCTCGACCACAACTACCGCTGCCACCACCAGCACGATGGCAATCACGTCCTCCAGCTTGCCGACCAGGCCGTAGGCCACTGCAATGGCAAGGAGCAGCAAGATAAGCGGCTCGCGTACCTCCTCACCAAGCACTGACCAGAAGGTTATCCGCTGCGGCTCGATCAGCTGATTGCTGCCATACTCTACCAGCCGCCTAGCCGCCTGCGCGCTGGTGAGGCCAGTCACTGGGTCGGTGGCCCTGGCTTCCTGATCCAAGGTTGATACCGCCATCGCCGCTCCCTCTTTGTAAGTTGCCGCAGCGGATCAGCTTGCTCGTCTTGTCGGTGTGGTACTCATAGCTCTTGCCGCCTGCGCTTAGAACGATGCGGTAGCCGGGCGTGACCACCAGAACCGGGTTCATCGGCGGCGGTGGGCAGCCGAGGCGGGTGTCCTGCCAAGTCTGCTCCTCGACGCTGACCACCTGGATAGTGGCTGCATCAATACTCAGTTGCGCGGCGAGGTCCTGCTTCGCCAGTGATACCATCTGCGTCTGCACGCTATTCCCTCCATTAGTCATTGTCTTGGGCGTACAGGTGACCATTTTCCCATCCTTGTCGGCGTGGTACTCGTAGCTGGTGCCACCAGCGGCAAGGGTGATCAGGTAACCGGGGATGCCCTTCAGCGGCAGGGGGCGGCCCAACGGTGGTGAACAGCCGAGTGCCTCATCGCGCCACTCATGCTCCTCGATCTTGACCACGGTAATGCTACTTACGTCTATGTTCAACGTCTTTGCCAAATCGGCCTTGGCAGCGGCAACGGCTGACACTGCTCCTGGCAGGTAAGTGGGGCTGACTGCAGCAGGGGTACCACTGGGTGTTCCGCTCTCAGTGGTGGTGCTTGGTCGGATACCCACTGTAGCTGTGGCTGCTGCACCTGGTCCGGTCTGGGCGGGGGTGGGGCTGCCTGCTGGGGCCGAACTGCCAGCCGTTCCTCCTCCGCATCCTGCCAGGATTACAACGAGGCAGAGGATACCCGCCAGCCCGCGAGATACTACCCATATCTTGGTCATAGCTTCCCCTCCTACTTGCAATTCAGTCGCCCTGCGCTTCAGAATAGCGCACTAGGCAATATCGAACAGATGGGACAGGTGGCTGGCGGCGCTACCCTGACCCTCATCGCAGACTCAGACCGCCGTCAGCGGGCCAGCGTGGGCAGGCTGCCAGTTACTTCGTTGGTAGGGGCTACCTAGCTTACTCAACGACAGCGTTACCCTTGACCACGATCTCGCTGGACTTGAGGGCATTGCCGCACTAGAGTGTCACCATGTGCGTTGGCACACTGTTCCCTCCGGTTGGTCATTATTTGGTGCTACAAATGACCGCCTTACCATTCTTATCGGCGTGGTATCCGTAGGTAGTGCCGCCCGCGGCAAGGGTGATCAGGTAGCCAGGAACAGGCGGCGGTGGCGTGGGGTGCGCAAGTGGTGGCCCGCAGCCGAGCGCCTCGTCGTACCACGTATGCTCCTCGACCTTGACCACGCTAACGCTACTTACGTCGATGCCTAGCGTCTTTGCTAGATCGGCCTCGGCTTGGGCAACGATTGGCCCTGCTCCTGGCGGATAAGTGGGGCTGGTCTGGGTAGCGCCACCCCCAGCTGTCCCACCCACCGCCGAGGCATTGGTGTTGCTACAGGGAACGACCTTGCCCGCTTTGTCAGTGTGGTACTCGTACTGTTTGCTCTTCACGCTCAGGATGATGCGGTAGCCAGGGGTGGTAATCTCCATCGGCGGCCGCCCATAGCGCGAACAGCCAAAGTCGCTGTCGCTCCAGATCTCATCCTCGACGCTAACTACTGCCACTACCTGAACGGATACACTCAGTGTTTTCGCCAGGCTCGCTTTGGCAGCGGCTACCGACACTGCTGCCTCCGTCGAATAGCCTGATGTAGCAGCCACGGTTGGGCTGGGTTGCGGTTGGACCGGGTTGGGGCTACCTGCGGCTGGGGCTGCCCCGCCACCGGTTCCCGCTCCGCAGCCTGCCAAGATTACAGCGAGGCAGGCGATACCCAGCAGCCTGTGAGATACCATCCACATCTTAGTCATAACTTTCCCTCTCATTCCAATTCAGTTGCACTGCGCTTCTGGATCGCGCAGCGGGGGCGATGCGGGCCACAAGTCAAGTCGGCCCGTTGGGGTAGCCGCCGATTACGTCGAGGTGCTAGTCACTGCCCCAAGCCCAACCTGGGTGGCCTTGCTGCCTATCATCAAGTGACGAGCCAGATCACGCTCACGTAGCTTCGATCACCCGCCGCTCTAGCTTCTCGCTTGTGCCAGGTGTGTCGTCCACGATGAGCGGCAGGTAGAGCGTGAAGCGACTCCCCTTATCTGGCTGGCTCCTAACCCCAATCCAGCCACCATGCGCCTCGGCGATGGCGGCGCAGATGGCGAGGCCGAGGCCAGTACCTGTCTCATCCCCACGGGTGCGGGCGCTATCCACGCGGTAGAAGCGGTCGAACAGATGGGGCAGGTGGCTGGTGGCGATACCCTGGCCCTCATCGCTGACGCTGACCGCCGCCAGCGGGCCAATGCCGGGTGGGCTGCTAGTTACTTCGTCGGTGGGGGCGGCTGCTTGCTTGCCCACCGACAGCGTTACCTTAGAACCTGGTCTGCTATACTTAAGGGCATTGTCCACCAAGTTGAGCAGCAAGCGGCAGAGCTGCCCCTCGCTACCCATCGCAATCACCCCGACGGCGGCGCTCTCGCCCAGCGCTAGACCAATGCCGCGCTCCTTCGCCTTCGCACCCAGGCGTGTAAGTGTATCCAGCGCCACCGCCAGCACATCAACCTCGAACAGGGGCGGGGATTG
>JBBSEE010000279.1:0-4797 GCA_038239995.1 Chloroflexia bacterium
GTTGCGCGATTGCAGTGCCGCTGCTCAATTCTGACCGCAGCATCTTGGGCGCATTGCAAGTGGATAGCGAGACCGAGTTCAGCGAACAGCAACAGAACGAACTACTCTACTTCGCCCAGATTGCCGCGATTGTGGCCGAGCGGCTGCTGGTGATGGAAGACCTCAGTGCGGGGGTGGTGTCGCTATCGGTCCTGAACACGCTGTACGGGGTGTTCAATGCCGAGCCGAAGCTGGGGCATCTGGAGCAGGAGATTACCGACTACGCTGCCAACCTCGTGCAGGCCGATATTTGCCTACTGGCGATGATGGACAGCGAACAGCGGGAGCGCAGGCCGGGCGAGCGTAAGCGACGCTGGCGGCTGGGTGGCTTGCCCCGCGAACAGCACTCCCGCCAACTGGCGATTACCCATATTATCGCCGACCAGATCGAGGAGTGGAGCGGCGATGAGGAGCAGGTGGCCCGCGCGTTGGTGCAGGGCAAGGTGGAGGTCAGCGATACGATTATCACCTCGATGCAGAGCCTGAAGCGGCAGCTAGCCACCATCTACGCCATTCGGTTGAAGGGGCAGCCGCGCTTCACCCAACGGGAGCGGGCCTTGCTTGCCAACTACGCAGGGGGGGCGGCAATTGCGCTGGACAATGCCTTGCTGCTGGCCGACAATCAAGCTCGTTTGGAGCAGATTATCGCCCTGAAGGAGCTTAACGAGAACATCATCCAGCAGATGGCAAGCGGGGTGTTCACCTGCGACCCACTGGGCCGCATGACCATGCTGAATCAAGCAATGGAGAGCTTGCTGGGGGTGAGCCGCGAACAGGCCTTGGGCAAGTTGAGCATGAACGTACTGGGGCTGAACGGCTACGACCAGATCCTCTGCGCCAGCGTGCTACAGGGCCAAACCGGGGGCCGCCACGAAGTGACGATTACCGCTAGCGATGAGCGCAAGATTATCGCCGAGTTGAACGCCACCCCCTTGACCGACGCGAACGGCCAGTTCAGCGGTATGGTGGTACTAGTTACCGACCTAACCTACAGCCGCGAACAGGAGGCGGAGCGCAAGCGGGTGGAGCGGCTGGATGCGATTGCCCGCGTGGCCGCCCATGTCGCCCACGAGATGCGTAATCCGTTGGGTATCATCAACCTGCTGGCCCAGAACTTGAACACCATGCTCGGCGATGTCGAGGACCGGCAGCGCGGCGAACGGGAGGAGAGCTTGCGCCGGTTGCAGAAGCAGGTGGCGCGGCTGAGTAATATGCTCAACGAGATACTCAACTTCTCCCGCCCGCCCCAGATGCGCTTCGCCCCCGCCGACCTGCCCTCGGTCATCGCTCAGTCGGTGCGAAACCACGAGCAGGCGGTCGAGCGCAACAATATCACAATTATCGAAAATTACACCCCCGCCCTGCCACCGCTGGTAATGGACAGTGCCCGCATCGAGGCGGTGTTCGACAACCTAATTCGCAACGCGGCACAGGCGATGCCTGATGGCGGTACGCTGGAGATTAACGCTTGCTTGCGTCCACCCATCGAAGGGGGGCGACCCATCCCCGTAATTGAGGTCACGGTAGCGGACACGGGCAAGGGTATCAGACCTGATGTGTTGCCCCATATCTTCGAGCCGTTCTATACCAGCAAGCCGCAAGGGACGGGCTTGGGGCTGGCGATAGTGCAACGCTTCGTCGAGGAGCATGGCGGCAGCGTGACGGTCAGCAGCCAACTGGGGGAGGGCACCACGTTTACCATCCAGTTGCCGCTTAGGGGGTCAGTGGCCGACGAGTGACCAGCAGCCGATAGCGGCTGTCGCTGTGCAGCGGCGTGAAGGCGGGGTCGTCGATCGCCCGCACCCGATAGGAGTCGTCGAGTTCGGTGGCGAAGGCGAGTTGGCGAATCGCCTCATCCGGCTGCCCCTCGCTCATTGCTTGCAATGCCGCCTGATAGTAAGCGGCGGCTAGTTCTGCCGCGCTTTCCCCCTCTGGCTCATTCTTGCTCCCGCCCAACATCTCCCTGATACGTTTGAACATGGTAATCACCTCCCACATCAATACTCAAACCTCAAACCTCAAACCTTACCGCCCTGCGCTCCACACCTCGTACACCGGCAAGCCGTCGTGGTGGTAGAAGGTGCGCTCTAGCTTGGCGGTGAGGCCGCGCTTCTGGGTCTCGGCGATGAAGGCAGCGTAGCGACCGCGGTAGCGGGCGGTGTTATCTGGCACGTGAAAGACATATAGGTTGGCGGGGTCTTGCAGGCTGGCATCGAGCGCGTTATAGAAGCCCGCGTCCGGCTGGTCGGTGTACTGAAAGATAGATAGCGGGTTCAACTTGCCGTCGCTCAACACCTGCAAGTTGTACTGGAAGCCCCAATCCATCAGTCGCGGGCTGATCGCCCCCTTCGCCAGCAGATAGTCGTTAAGCTGGTATATCGCGTCGGAGAAGCTATAATAGCCGCCGATGCGGTTCAGGTCGTGATGATAGTCGCGGTCTACCCCTAGCTCAGTCAGCATCAGCCCGCCCACGACCAGCGCAACTAGGGCCGCCCCGGCTGTGCTAGCGATTGCCCCACTCATCGCCCGCACTCCCTTCATCAGCCAATCAGCCGCCACTATCAGCGCGGCGGCGATGGTCATCTGGGGGATGGGGATGAGTAGCAGCAGGTGGGTGGGCAATATCTCCGAGACCGTGACCGCGCTCATCGCCACCACTAGCGCGGCCAGCACAGTGAGGAACACGATAGGGCGATGATACCATGTGCGGGACGGCTGCCACGCCAGCCACCCCATCAGCGCGGCGAAACTGACGATGAAGACCAACTCGAAGACTACCGCATCGCTGCCCATGTACCACCACGCGAGGAAGCTGCCCAGCGCGACCCCCAGCAGGATGAGGTTTGAGGTTTGAGATTTGAGGTTTGAGTTGCGATTAGCTTCTCCCTCACCAAACCTCTCCTGCTGGGAGAGGCTTATAGCGGAAGCCGGTTGAGTTGCTTGGGACGATGATGTAGGGCGAGCTTCTCCCTCACCAAACCTCTCCCGCTGGGAGAGGCTTTCGGCTGGCTCATCGTCGTCCGCTGCTCCGCTAGGCTGGTCATCGCGCTGGCCCTCATCCTTAGCAGGCGCAAGCACGATGCCGAGTAGAAGTAGGGCGAGGGCGGCGATGTAGGCAAGGGGGTAGAGGCCGTTGTGGTGGGGTTGCCCGCCGTAAGCCTGAAACCAGAAGAAGCTGCCGTCCAGCATCACCCGCCAGTCGTCCACCACCCGATAGAGGTTGTGGATCAAGTCTGCGTTGTTCACCCCTTGACTGGTGTGGAACAGGTTGGCGCGTAGCACATGGTAGGTGCCCCGCGTGGTGATATTGTACCAGACGAAGGGGAACGCGCCGAGGATGAAGGCGACCCCGCTGATGAGCAGGCTGCGCCATCCCCCACCATGCTGCCCCTCCCGCGCGGGCCGCTGCAACCCGGTCATCAAGCCGAGGGTGGCGATGCGCGGCAGACTGAACAGGATGTAGGTGACGGCGAGGGCGAGAGGCAGCCAGAGGAACAGGAACTTGGTGCTGAAGCCGAGGCCGAGCAGGAACACCCCCGCCCACAGCCACCTGTCCCGCCCGCCCCGCCACCAGCGCAGCAGGCAGTACAACGCGCCAATCGTGATCGGCACTATCTGGGCGACCACGTAGATGCCAATCCTGCTCCAGAACACCCACGAGGGGTTGACCGCCAGCAGGGTAATCGCCACTGCCGCCACCGTTGGTCCGAACAGGGAGCGGGTCCACAGGTAGGCGAGGACAATCGCCAATACCCCGCTGGCGAGGGTGAACCAGCGGATGCTGTACACGTTCACCCCACCCGCCGCAAGGAAGGGTATCACCCCATAGGTGCCGACCACCCCCTGATAATCGCTGTTCATCACCGGCAGCTTCAGCCCACCCAGCGGGAAGTATGCGCCGCGCACCGGCCCAAAGTCGAGCGTCTTCCCGTTCAGCAGTTGCATCGCAGGCACGACATCGAGAGCCTCATCGGCGTACAAGCCGGGCAGGTCGAGTTGATAGCTAGTCAGCAGCAGAAACACCACTATCGCCAAGCCAACCACCAGCGCGGGGATGATAGTTTTGAGTTTTGAGTTTTGAGTTTTGAGTTGGGGGTTAGTTGCTGATAGCATAAAGTGTGGCAGTCCTTTGCCGCTGGGTCGGTGGGTAAGTGCTGACGCAGGCGTGCGCTATTATAACACACCACATTGGGTATCAACGTAGACAGCAGGGCAAGGTTGCGGGGTGGGGGTAAAGCGTACCTATGTATCGCAACGCAAAATAGGAGGAAACTAGTGGGGGTCTGGGGGGTTGACCCCCAGAGGCCAGCCTTACGATAAGCTGAGGTTAAATCACTATCTTTGCGTTGAAGGTGGGGACGACTAGCCTATGGATTGAAAAAAGGATAAACGGATGAGGCGGACGTAGGGGCGCAGATTTATCGCGCCCGCGTGCCGCCCCTCAACGCGCATCGTAACTGGCAACCATGATGTAGGGGCGAATCGCATCCACCCTGTTGACGTAGCATTGCAACCAAAGCTACTGCACCCGCGCCAGACCTTCGCCCGCCTGTCGCTTCAGGTCGGGGTCGGTGGCGGTGTCGCGGGCGTGGATGTAGGCATCGGCGGCGGCGGGGCGATTGCCGCTGTCCTCATCGGTGCGGCCCAGCCAGTACCATGCCGCCGCATAGCTAGGGTTCAGCTTGGTGGCCGCTTGGTAGGCCGTGACTGCATTGTCACGCTGGTTGGTGGCGCGGTAGGCGTTGCCTAGCTCGTAGA
>JBBSEE010000280.1:0-4749 GCA_038239995.1 Chloroflexia bacterium
TAAACAATGGCTGACAAGCATCACCTCCAGCTTGTGCTTTCGGATTGCGGTGCAAGAGGTGGAGGCATGGCTGCTGGCAGACATGAGCGCAATCACCGCCTTTCTGGGGGTTAGCGAAAAAGATTACCGCCATATCATCGGCGATAATCCAGAAACGCTAACCGACCCTAAAGCAGCTTTGTGCCAACTAGCGGCCAAATCAGTCAGCAAACGGATAAAACGTGACGTGCGGATATTGACGGGTGGGAAAGAAGTGCCAGCTTACACTAGCCGCATGATTGAGTTCGCAAAAAGGCACTGGGACCCTCAGCGGGCGGCGCAAAGGTCTGACAGCTTGCGCCGTTGCCTACGAAGGCTGAGGGAAATCGCCGAACATGGAGCGGTGAGTTAGTTTCAGAAATCGGTGCGCTTATCGGGGCCAGCGTATTGACAAGTCCCCAGTGCTGGTGTATGATTATGTCAAAGCAAATCGTATCTGCCAATAGTTACCTTTATGGCCCAAAATCAATGGCAACGTCACCGAATTAGGGAGGAGCGGTAAGTATGGACCCTCAACTAACCAGTCTGATAGTCTCGGAGAACGAGACAAGGGGCATCGAAGATTGCCTAGAGCGGCTGGTGGACGATACCGGCGCGAACTACTCGATGCTACTGGACAAGAGTGGGCAGGTGGTGGCCGCGCAGGGGGATACCGCGCGGCAGGACATCACTGCGCTAGGCGCGTTGCTGGCGGGTACGTTCGCATCCTCCCGTGAGGTGGCAAGGCTGCTCAAGGAAAAGGACTTCCGTGTCCTCTTCCAGCAGGGCATCAAGGAGAACATCTTTACTGAGCTAATTGGCGAACAGTGGATGCTAGTGGTGATGTTCGACAAGCGCACCCATATCGGCCTCGTCAAGGTGCTAGCCAAGCGAGCCACCGACGAACTCGCTAGCATCCTCGATAGCGTGCGCCAGCACTCGCGGGCCAAAGATGCGGTCATCAGCAGCAGCTTCCGCACCTCGGTCGAAGATACCATTGACCTACTGTTCAAGGACTGAACTAGTCAATCCCAAGCGGAGTTACGCAATGCCGCCGGGCGTGCGCCACACGCCCCTATATAATCGCCAACCGCGTAACCCCAATCCAAAATCTAAAATCTAAAATCCAAAATCGCAAAGAGTGGTGGAACAGATGGCGCTGATAAACGTTGCGGCCAAAGAGATACACTGTAAAATTGTCTACTACGGCCCGGGGCTGGGCGGCAAGACCACCAACCTGAAGTACATCCACGCCACTGTCCCGCAGCAGGCCAAGGGCGAATTGCTCTCCATTGCCACCGAGACGGAGCGTACCCTGTTCTTCGACTTCCTGCCCCTCGACCTCGGTTCAGTGCATGGCTTCCAGACCGTGTTTCACCTCTACACCGTGCCGGGGCAAGTGCTGTATGAGCGCACCCGTGTCGCGGTGCTGAACGGCGCGGATGGGGTGGTGTTTGTCGCCGACAGCCAGCGGCATAAGCTGGAGGAGGATGTGCGTAGCCTGCAAGAGCTAGCCCGCAACGTCACCGCACAGGGCAAACGCTTCCTAGAGTTCCCTCTGGTGATGCAATACAACAAGCGCGACATGGACAACGCCCTCCCCCTCGCGGTGATGGACCAGTACCTGAACACTATTCGCGTGCCCCGCTTCGAGGCGGTCGCCAGTCGCGGCCTCGGTGTGTTCGATACCCTGAAGACGATTAGCAAGATGGTGATTAACAAACTCTAGCGCACAGGCCGCCACCTCTGCTGGAAAGAGGGCAGCGTTGTGACTTTGCCAACTTCTTCCATTAGAGAGAGTCAACAATGGCCCTTGAGGGAACGCTACAGGACTTCAGTCTGCCCGACATCATCCAACTAATCAGCCTCGGACGCAAGAGTGGCGCGGTGCTACTGACCGGGCCGGACGATGAGCGGGGCAGCATCTACTTTCGGCAGGGGCGGGTTGCCAGTGCCACGCTCGATGATATGCTGCCGCAGGATGCGATTTATACCTTCTTCACGTGGAATAACGGTAGCTTCAGCTTCGCCGAGGGGATAGAGCCGCCCGACACCGCCATTCCCCTGACCCAGACCAACGAGTCCATCATCATGGAGGGGACGCGGCGGGCGGACGAGTGGCAACTGCTGCGCGAACTGGTGCCCTCGCTCGACATCGTGATTAGCCTGATGAGCGACCCCATGGCGGGCGGGCGGGAGATTAACCTCCGCCCCGACGAGTGGAAGGTGCTGACCCTCGTCAACGGTCACGACGATGTGCGCTCGATTGCGCGGCGTAGCGGCTTTGGCGAGTTCAAGACCGCCAAGATTGTCTACAACCTGCTGGTCGCGGGGCTGGTGCAGGTGGTGGAAGAGGAAGCCCCGCCCCCACCCCCGCCGACACCGGGGGCCGACCTGTACGACCAACTCGCGGTCATCGCCGTGCCGCAGCTTGCCACCGCCCGCGTCTTCCTCGACGATGCCTTTCGGCGGATGGGCCGCGACCCCGGCCAACCGATGCCGCTCGACGCGGCGATTGGTATCTGCAATCAGTTTGAGAAGGCGGTCGGGATGCTGCTCGGCCCCAGCCGCGCCCGCGCCCTCGCCGACCAGATGCGGGCCAGAGTGCGGCAGGTCTACGGGCAAGAGTAGGCATAAGGAGCGGGGATGAGTGTCGCAGACAAGCTAAGGAATAGAGCATGAACTGTAATGTTAAGGGCTGCCCCGGACAGTATCAAGAGCAGTGCGTCAACCTAGCGGAAGAGATGAACGAACAGATTGTGCTAGTTCGCAACGTTCCAGCCCAAGTCTGCGACTTTTGCGGGGATGTGCTTACCACATGGGACACGATGGCGCAAGTTACCGCCTTCCTCGCCTCCAACCCCCCGGTGATAAGCACAACTTCCGTATACGAGTTTGCGTCACAATGGACACCGAGGCCGCTCGATGATGAACCAGTGGGCGCGGGTAAGGCAAGCGCAAACGGGCATTATCAGCGATAGGGGCGCACACAATCTGCAATCAACAATCGTCAAGGAGGGCAACTTGAGCAGGCTTCTGGACAAGCGATGGGCGTGGCAAGGGGCAGCGATAACCATTATGCTGCTGGTGATGCTGGCCGGGGCGGGCGGTGCCATGGCCGCTTCCCCCTCGCTGGTGATTAACGAGGTCTATGCCCCCACCACTGGCGACCCCGCCAGCCAATGGGTGGAGCTATACAACCGCAGCGGCAGCCCCCTACTGATGGATGGCTGGAAGCTACGCACCTCGCAGAGCGAGTACACCCTCAATGCCACCAACGTGCTGACCAACGGCTACGTGCTGATTACCTTCTCGCGGGCGGGCGTGACCGACAAGTTCACCTTGCCGGGTGGGGCGGTGGTGGTGGACCTCGGCTTGGACAATGGTAAGCTCGACCCGCAGGCGGATATGCTGCAACTGGTCAGCCCCGCCGGGTTGGTGGTAGACCAGATGAACTGGGGGTCGCCCAGCAGCGGGTGGAAGAACGCCAACCCCGGTCTGTGGCAGCCCGGCATCGCCCCGCTCACCAACGCCCAAGCCAGCATCGGGCGCACATGGAGCGTAGAGGGGCGGGACACCGACAGCCCCGCCGACTTCACCATCCATGACCCCTACTCGCCCGGCGGCAAAATCCCCTTCGCCCTCGACCCCAGCGACTTGCTGGGCCGCCCCACCGACTATATGTCGTGGGCGGCGGGGGTGCTGCTGTGGGTAGGCTTCATCATGGCCGCGTTCATCGCCCGTCGCTTCCAGAACCTCAGCGGGCAGCGCACCTACTGGCAGGCCCTGCTCATTGCCCCCAGCGGCATCCTGATTTACACCATCATTCAGGGTAACGCCTTCTTCGACCATGGCGCGATGCGCGACAGCGAGAAGTGGACCGGCTTCCCCATCCTGTTCCTTAGCGCGGTGCTGTGCTTCTACGTCATCGCCATCTTCAGCCAGATTGCCAAACGTTACTTGGAGGCAAGCAAATGAACAACCTGATTATTGATTGGTTCACCATGCCCGCCCTGATACTGGAAATCGGCTTCCTGCTGCTCGCCCTCGCCCTGTTCCGCTTCGCCCGTGTGCTGGGCGAACTGCTGGAGATTATTCAGAAGCCGCCCCTTGAGGTGCTGGTGATGGTCGCGGGGGTGGTGCTAATCCTCACCTTCGTCATCCCTCACTACATTGCCAGCGCGGTATTCTACCCCAACCTGTACGGCAATCAGCAGATGAAGGTCTACCTCGACCTGTTCCGCACCATCTCCTTCATCGGGATGCTGGTCGCCGCAGTGCTGGTAGCGATCCCTAGTGCCCTATACCTGTACTGGACCTCACGCTGATTTTGGATGAGGCGGCGATATACGAGTTCCTTGCCCGCTATGGCCCGACCATCGAGGATTTGACCCTGCGGGTGCGCGACCTGATACTGGATAACTTCCCCACCGCCAGCGAACGGCTCTACCCCACTCTGTTCGCCATCGGCTATCTCCGCCCCCATCGTCGCGATAACTGGAACGTGCTGCCTTTCTTCATCGCCCCATTCAAGAGTTGGGTCAACCTCGGCTTCAATCGGGGGATGCAGATGAGCGACCCCGACGGCGTGCTGATTGGGCATGGGCAGAAGGTGCGCCATGTGCAGATTGCCCGCGTGGACGACATTGACCCCGCCAAGCTGCTGCCCCTGCTGCAAGCGGCATGGGAGCTTGAATAGCATCGAAGGAGACTGACCAATGGAGGAGCAAA
>JBBSEE010000281.1:0-4739 GCA_038239995.1 Chloroflexia bacterium
CGGCAGCAGGCGCGACTTATCCTTGCTACCTGCCCAATATCCCCATCACCCGCGGGCAAGTCACCAAGTTGGTGGTCAGCGCGGCCCACTATGCACTGGTTACGCCAGTGGGTGGTGGTCAAACCTACTCCGACGTGCCACCATCGAACGTCTTCTATCTGTACATCGAGACCGCCCACTACAAGAACGTGGTCAACGGCTTCCCCGATGGCACCTTCCGACCGAACGCCAACATCCAGCGTGACCAGATGTGCCAGATTGTCTACAAGGGTATCATTACTCCTTAGCCATGAGGCATGAGGCATGAGTGGGGGCGCATCCTTCGGGATGCGCCCTCATTTTTGGGGTGAACAAGACAGCCAACGGATTGAAAAAACGGATAAACAGATTGGCCGATGTAGGGGGGCGGATTTATCGCGCTTGCGCGAAGCGCATCCATGCTCCTCGGAGCCACCGAACCACCTACCGCCGGAGGGGAAAGGCGCGGGGGTCTGGGGGGCTGACCCCCAGAGGCTGACCCTCAGATACGGGCATCGTCACTACGGCGCGACAAGGGGAGGGGAAAGGCGCGGGGGTCTGGGGGACTGACCCCCAGAGGCTGACCAGCAGATAAGCTCATCGTCACTACGGCGCGACAAGGTGATTAGCTTCCGACGGGCAGTGCGCCCCTTCACTAGCTGGGGGTCAACCCCCCAAACCCCCGCGAGTTTCCTCCTATTTTCCGTTTGCACCAAACTTAGGTGAAAAACGGATAAATCGAGGGTCGTGCTAGTGTGTATACCTTATCTGCAATCTGCCTAGAATCAGCAATCTGCAATCTACAATTCAGAGATGGAGGAGGCAACAGGACAGCCCGCGCAGCGGCGTTCGCCACAGTAGCGGCGATACAGGTGCATCAAGCCTTGCTGTCGCCGCGCCCCGTTCAGCAGGCCGCGCTCACGCTTGCGCTCACCCAGCAGTTCGTGCCCCATCCGCCGCGTCACCTCGTTATCGGCAAGGCGGGGGTGCAGCACGTAGCGGTGGTGGGCCAGATTGCGGAGGCGGTCATCGTCGTGCAGGTCGGCGTAGGCGTGGAAGAAGGGGAGGACGACGTTCACCGCCAAGTCCGCCGCCCGACTCGCCCCCAGCAAATCTTGCCCCGCGCCGCCGACGCTCACCCCGAAGTCGGCATGGGTGGCCCAATAGCTGTCGGCGGCGGATACGCTCAACCCATCGGCCAGCCGGTCGTGCATCACCGCCTCGCGCAGTTCAGCTAGCAAGCCCTTGTCCGCGAAGCGGTCGAGCAGGGCAGCAGCGGCGGCCACGCGGCGGGTGGGATAGTTGGCGGGCCGCACCTTGGCCCACACCCAGCCGTCCGCCTCACCCTCGTGCATCGCCTGACTGAGGTCGAGCATCCGCGCGGCGGCCAGCCACTGCTGCTCAAGCTCTGCGCCGTACTCCTCCCCCGGCCAGTCGGCCTGCCGCGCCTTACGCTGACTGGGCAGCAGCCCGGCGACACCGAGCAACGCGCTCTCCAACAGGGCGGGCCGTGTCGCCCCCGCCCGCAGCCGCCCCAACTTAGCTACGCCCGCCGCCCGCGCAAGGCGCACGAAGGGGGCGCGGTTCTGGCTGTAGCCCAGCCCTTCCATCAGACCCGCGTACAGCACTTGGGCGGCATAATCCTCGGCATCGTAGTCAATCGCGGGGTCGTAGGCGGCTAGCGCGGCCTCGAAGTTGGCCGCCTTCTCCGCAAATCGGGCATCACCGGCCTCGTCTAGCAGCTTGCCCCACACCGCGGCGGGCAACTGTTCCGCCCCCGCCCAGCAATTCTCCTCGGCCAGCTTCTTGATGCGGCCCAAGTATGGCCCGACCGCGGCGGGCAGGTGGTGCAGCTTGACGCTGAGGTAGGGGAGCAGGGCGAGGCGAGCCACCTCTTGCCCATCGGCGCGGCGGGTGGGTGGGTCGCTGGGGCGAGGCGGCCACAGGGTTACATGGAGGATGACGCGGTTGTAGGCGGGATTGGTATCGTGGCCGTGCCGCTGCCAATCGGCGGCGTGCAGATGCAACTCAATGTCGCCGCTACGGGGCTGATTGTCGCCCAGCGCAATCACCGCGTCGCGGAAGTCCGGCCCCGCCCCGCCGTCGCACCGCCCCCGATAGATGACCGCCAGCGGCTGCCCCTCCACCGTCCAGTACGGCCCGCGCAGCAAGGCCCCGCCCTGCACGCTCCACAGCGCGGCCAGCATCTGCTCGGTAAGTTGGGGAATTGTAGCTGGTGCGTCACTCAAGGGTTAGCCCTCATTGCTAGCAGCGTTGGGTATCGGACGCATCGCCCAGATAACCCCCTTTGCTAGACGCTTACGCCGCTTATATGAGATATAGAGGTGATGCGACAAGCTAGGGTGTTCTTTACAAGCCTGTTTAAGTAGCTTTATGGCCTGCTCCTCTTGTTTACCGCCCACGCTAATCGTGCCAGTTTTGTAGACAAGCACAATCTGGCCTTCCTTCTCTAGCCGCCCCATCATATGCGGCTGCGTGGTTGTGCCCATCAGGATAAAACCCTGGTCTACTAGCCAAGCGCAGAGGGCGGTAGGATTATCAGTAGCAAAGCTATGCTTGCGGCGATGCACCAACACAAAGTGGTCATTTATCTCGGCCATAAAAGTCCCCCGTCTTTAATCTCCCTCCCTAGTGCTTGAAGTGCCGCCTGCCGGTGAACACCATCGCCACACCGTACTGGTCGGCCATGGCGATTACGTCCTCATCGCGCACGCTGCCGCCGGGCTGGATGATCGCTTTTATCCCCGCCTTGCAGGCCATCTCCACCCCATCGGCGAAGGGGAAGAAGGCATCGCTTGCCAGCACGCTGCCCGCCGCTCGCTCGCCCGCGCGGCGCACCGCCAGATGCACCGCGTCCACGCGGTTGGGCTGGCCCGGCCCCATCCCCACGATTGCCCGCTCCTTCGCTAGCACGATGGCGTTGGACTTGACGTGCTTGACCGCCCGCCACGCGAACAGCAGGTCGTTGACTTGCTCAAGGCTGGGGTGCGCGGCGGTGACAATCTTCATCGGCACATCTTCCTCGGCGGCGGCATCGCGGTCTTGCACGAGGAAGCCGCCGCTGACTTGGCGCAGTTGGGGGACGCGGGGATAGTCGCTGTCTGCGGGCAAGTCGCCCACTTCGAGGACGCGCAGGTTCTTCTTGCGGGCGAGGATGTCTACCGCAGCGGGGCTGAAGCTAGGGGCAATGACCACCTCGTAGAATGTGCCCGCAATGTCCTCGGCCAACGCTTCGTCCACCGCCCGATTGACCCCCACGATACCGCCGTAGGCCGACACGGGGTCGCCCGCCAACGCCCGCGCGTAGTCGTCGCGCAAATCGTCGCCCACCGCCAGCCCGCAGGGGTTGTTGTGCTTGATGATGACGATGGCGGGGGCGGCAAAATCACGCACAATCTCCAGCGCGGCATCGGCATCGAGGATGTTGTTGTAGGATAGCTGCTTGCCGTTCAGTTGGCGCAGGTTGCCAATCAGCGTCCCGCTAGGGTGGCCGAGGCTGTCGGCGTAGACCGCCGCCCGCTGATGAGGGTTCTCGCCATAGCGCATCTCCTCCACCTTGTGCAGGGCAACACTGAACTCGGCGGGCAACTCATTGGGGGGGGCGGGCGGAGTCGTGTCGCGCAGATACTGGGCGATGTAGGTATCATAGCTGGCGGTGTGCTGGTAGGCTTTGGCGGCCAGTTGTCGCCGCGTGGCGAGGCTGACCCCGCCCTGTCGCATCTCGGCAATCACTGCCGCATAGTCATCGGGGTCTACCAGCACGATGACGCTGGCGTGGTTCTTGGCCGCCGCCCGCAGCATCGCCGGACCGCCAATGTCTATGTTCTCAATCGCGGTCTCAAGCTCGACATGGGGTTGGAGGATGGTCGCGACGAAGGGGTAGAGATTGACCACCACTACGTCAATGGTGGGCAAGCCGAGGTCGGCCAACGCCTGCATATGCTCCGGCTGGTCCCGCCGCGCAAGGATGCCGCTGTACACTGCGGGGTGCAGGGTCTTGACCCGCCCATCCATGATTTCGGGGAAGCCGGTCAGGTCGCTGATGCTCTGCACCGTCACCCCGCCCTGCTCCAGCGCGGTCTTGGTGCCGCCGGTGCTGTATAGGGTGAACTCCGCCCCGCCGACCTCGGCTAGCTGTTGGGCCAATTCCACCACCCCGCGCTTGTCGGACACGCTGATAATCGCCCGCATCGTGTTCTCCCCTTCTAAGCGATGAGCGCGATATATCCGCGCCCCGACATTATCTCCGCGATAAAGTGGTACAAAAATGGCGGGCGATTGGCCCGCCGCTAGCATATCACATCGGCCCTGCTGCTTCAAGCTGCTGCTCAAACATTGGTGCCGCCCTCCGCGGCGGCTTTGATGAGCGCGACGAGGGCGGGGTCGCTCAACTCTGCGGGCTGGCGGATTTTGACGAAGCGGTTCCACTTGCCGCTGCCGCGCAGCTTGTGTTGGGGGTCGGGCAAATCTACGCCGTGAATGAAGCCGAGGTTGACGCTATCCTTCATCGCGTCAATATATATCAGTTCATCTTTCAGCCGCCCGCCCCCGCCGAACATCACCATCTTGTAGCCGCGTTGTAGCTGCTCGCTTATCCCCGGCACGGTTGCCAGCACCAACTCGCGCACGCGCAGCACCAAATCCTGCACAAGGGCATCGTGGGCGGCGAAAAACTCGCGGATTTGCTCCTCCATTGGTCA
>JBBSEE010000282.1:0-4738 GCA_038239995.1 Chloroflexia bacterium
GTTGAGGTTGGAAGGCGGCACTACGGGGATGCCGCCCAGCATTACCGCCAGCGCATCGCCTACCGCGTGGTCAAATAGCTTACCAAAATCCATTGCATCCTTCTTGACGAAGTTACTTCCCGTGAGCCAACGTGTCCCGAAGCTGGTCAGTTCAGCGGGGTCAACAGTAACGGGCGGCATCGGTTGCAGGTTAGGCAAGGGAGCGTCTCCTCGTCAATTTAACCCGGCACGTTCGTAACCGGCACATGGTGGTCGCGCAGCCATTCGGGGGTGACTTGGAAGGCGGCGTAGCCGTCCGCGGTGAGCAGGCTGCGGGGGCGGACGCTGCCGAGGATGTAGCCCGACATGATGATGCGCCGCGCGGTCTCCAGTTTGTTGGCGATGCCCGCGCCGAAGCTGAGGTGGCTAGGCGGCTGATAGTTGTCGGTGCAGATGTCGCGGTCTACCACAAAGCCGTCGTGGAAGGCTATCTCCCGCGCCCACGTGATGAATGGCCCTTTGGCGGGGCCGAGCATCAACGGCTCGCTGGCGGTAATCTTCTCGAAGCCGCGAGCCGACCAGTTAATCGTCACCTGTATCGCCACCTTCAGCGGGTCGCGCACCGTGTTTACATCCATACCGGCGCGGCGGGCCATCTCGCGCATCACTGCCCCGCTGAAAGCGTAGAACTTACTGTCGCTGCCCCGATTGGCGAAGGGGGCAATGCTGAGGCAGATGAAATAGCTCCGCGCGTTGATGCGCTCAAGGCTGAGGCCAACCGCGCCGTAGTTGTGGTGCAGCACCTCCTCGACGTGCTGGCGGTCTTGGCGCAACTGCTGCACCGCCGGTTGGTTCGCCTTCGCCTCGTTTCGCAGCATCTCGGCAATCTGGTTGGTGTAATGGTTCAGCAAGTCGGCCAGCAGCATATAGGGGCGCAGGCTGAAGCCGTGATTGCCCATGGACACGTCGGGCCGCGCCGCATTGGTGGGTTGCAGGGTGTAGATGATGCCCTCGATGACCGCGAAGTTAGTCAGCCCCAGCAACTGCTCCACCATGCTGAACTGGCGGGGCGGGGCGGCAGGCGGCTGAATCAGGCGCGGCTGGGTCATGCCCCGCTGCCTAGCACCAGCGCGGTCGCCATGATTTCCCCCATTACGATGGCCGCTGCGGGCCTGCTGCCGCCCCGGCTGGGGGGCGGGGCGGGCGGTCTCTGCGGGCGCGTCGGTATCCAGCGGCAGCATCACTCTGGTAACGCCCGCGTCGGGTGGGGTGGCCGCAACTGGGGGGGGCGGGGGTGGCTCGGCGGTACGGGTGGTCACGGTGTGGCGCAGCAAGCGAGAGAAGTTGCTCTCCAAGCGCGGCGGTTCGGCGGCAGGGGCAGGGTTGTCGGGGGTGGGCATCTCTGGCGGCACCACCGGCACCGCCTGCGGGTGGATGGGGCGAGCCAATTGTTCGCGGTCTATGGCAGCATGGGCGGCGGCAAGGGTAGGGGGGATGTTCGCTCCTTCAGGCGGCTGGATAATATCGGTACGGTCTTGTGCGGCCAAATCGCTCTCTAGCTGACTCTGCGGAGTAGCTGGCTCGGCATCACCGTTGAGCAGGGCACGGAGCAGCCGGGTGCTGTTCGTTGGCGCGGGGTGCGATTGTTGGTCATTCGCGGTGCTGCGGTTGTTATGGAAATCGTAGGAGCCGTCATCCCAGCCGTGCCGCTCCCGTCGCTTGCGCTGCGCCTGCCCCGCTGCCTCATCCTCGTGGCGGACACGGGCGAAATCCTTGTTCAGCAGCCGCCCGATGGTGCGGGAGCTAGTGGCGAAGCTGGGGAACACCTCATCCGTAACGAAGCGGAGCAGGGCGGTCTCCAACATCTCCTCTTGGATGTCGGAACTGAGCGCGGCGTTGCCCACCGAGGCGAGGTAATCGTGCTGATACTGCTGCAAGGCGGGGTGCATCGCCCGCCCGTTCAGGTAGCGGTCTTCCAGCACGGTCAGCTTCTCTAGCGGCTCCAGCACAAACTCCACCCCCCCTAGCCGCAAGCTGGCCGCCGAATACTGCGTCGCCTGCTCAGGGCTGGGGGCGACGATGGGTGTGTACATCCGCCCCCGATAGACTATCAAGATGTCCGCCCCCACCATGCTCTCGAAATAAGTTCGCGGCAAGCGGAGGCGGGAGGAGCTAATCTGCTGCATAGCACTTTGCAGATTTTAGGTCATAGATTATGGATAGCAGATTGCAAACTGGCAGAAGTCGCACCTAACCGGCAATCTAAAATCCAAAATCTAAAATCTAAAATCGCCCCGCCTTTCTCCTGCTCGGCAAACTCGACATGGCAGAGGTACATTTGGCGTTGTTCGCCGGTACTCTTGTTGGTCAGCACTACGTGTAGAAAGTAGTTCTTAATCGGGGCGCGGAGATTAGTAATTGGCATGGTCCGCACGTTGGTGAAGCCGGTCAGGGTGTGCTGGGCGGGGGCTTGGCCGCCCACAATCGGGCACATCGCGTAGACCAGCCCATCCTGTTCGCGCCCACTGGTCAGCGGGGGGCGCAGCCGTCCGTCGCGGCTGGTCA
Source organism: Chloroflexia bacterium (assembly GCA_038239995.1). Lineage (GTDB taxonomy): Bacteria > Chloroflexota > Chloroflexia > QHBQ01 > QHBQ01 > QHBQ01. Next base: position 2,545 of record JBBSEE010000282.1, read on the forward strand.
GCTTGTCGCGCACGCTGAGGAACAGGGCACGGTTATCCTCATCCTCTGCGCTAGAGATACGGTTGGGGTTCATATCAATCACATAGCGGCGCAGGATGTTCTCTACGGTATCTTCAAGGTCACCGCGCGTGATGGTGAACAGATACTCCTCTGCCCCCGCTGGCCCCACCCCCACCGTATAGTCGGCCTCTGGCCCGATGCGGTCAAAGAAGCCGGGTTGGCCGGTATACTGCTCCTGCTCTACGTACCAATCGAGGGTTATCCCCCCCGCGTTCGATGACGGCGCGGGATTGTAGCCTGTCTGCATATTCTGCACGCTCTACCTCCTTGCGGACAATTACATTGTTGGGATTTAGACAATCTGTGGTTCATTATACTATACGCATAGACCACATTCAAGGTTGCGATGTTACGCCATCTTGCCCCGCCATGCCCCCGATTTTCACATCTCAGTCAACACCTTACAAAACCGCTTACAAAACCTTACATATTTTACCCCCGCCCTGCGCTACAATTGTCCTTGCTAGCGGGGCCATCACCCCCAGCACAATCACTAATCCAACCATCGTATCGGGTTATCCCCCAGTGGGAAGAAAGGATTTTTCCGCAGTGAAGCAACGTAATCTCAAGCTAGTCGCCACCTTCGGGGTGCTGCTCACCCTCAGCTTCGCCCTCGCGCAGAGCATCGGCGCGGCCAGTGCTGCCCCCGCCGGTGCTGCCGCCGCGACCAGCAACACGGCCAAGCCATCCTCCAGCGGTCCGACGAACAATAACGGAGGTAGCCCCCACGCCAGCGGCATCAGCTACACCATCGTACCCCTCACCGGCGGTGTCATCTACTCGGCCACCAACGCCATCGGTATGCACGGGCTGGACGAGGGCACCCAGCAGCTTAACTTCCCCTTCCCCGTCACCTTCTATGGCAGCCAGTACAACTCCGCCCGCGTCAGCGTCAACGGCAACCTCCAGTTCGGCTCTAATCACACCCCCGACTTTCACACCTATTGTCTGCCCTACTCGCAAACCCTCAGCACCATCTTTACCTACTGGGATGACCTCGACACTTTCGCCCCCGGTGACGACATCTACACCGACACGCTAGGCACTGCCCCTAACCGCACCTTCATCATTGAATGGCGGGCGGCGCGACACGATTTCACCATCAACCATGTGCATACCGAAATCGCCCTCTACGAAAGCGACAACATTATCCGCGTCTACTATGGGGTCAGCACCGATAATGGCGCACACGCGGTCGCAGGGGTGCAGGAGGGTGATGGGCAGGGAGCCAACTCCAACAGCGAATATACCTGCAACGGCAGCTTCGGTCACACCCTCAGCGATGGGCTAGTGGTGCAGTATGTGCCAATAGCCGCCCCCACCCCCACGCCCACCCCCACCGATTGCCCCAATCCCTTCACCGACATCAGCGGCAACCTGTTCTATGGCGCAATCCACAACCTCTACTGTCGCGGGGTGGTCAACGGCACGGGGCCGACGACCTTCAGCCCCAACGGGACTAGCACGCGCGGGCAGTTCGCTAAGGTAGTGGTGCTAGGCTTCGGGGTCAGCCCTTACACGCCTTCAATGCCCGACTTCACTGATGTGCAACCGGTCTACTTCGCCTACAGCTACATCGAGGCAGGCTTCCACGCCGGTATCCTCGGCGGCTTCGACTCCAACACCTGCACCGCCAATGGCGCAGTCTACCCTTGCTACCTGCCGAACAAGGCGATTACGCGCGGGCAAGTCACCAAGCTGGTGGTAGGGGCGGCGCATTACGCGCTGGTCACGCCAGTAGGTGGTGGACAAACCTACTCCGACGTACCGCCCTCCAATGTCTTCTACCTCTACATTGAGACCGCCCACGCTAAGAATGTGGTCAACGGCTTCCCCGATGGCACCTTCCGACCGAACGCCAACATCCAGCGTGACCAGATGGCCCAAATCGTGTACAAGGGGATGACCACGCCTTAGCCAGAATGTAGAAGGTAGAATGTAGAAGGTAGAATGTGGTTAGGGCAATCTACCTTCTACATTCTACCTTCATGATTGGGAGTTTGTTTGTGAGAGAATATCCGCCCAAGCTAGTGCAGCCGCCCCCGCCCGCGGGTTTCCACCCGCCGAGATGGGTGTGGGCGGCCTTGCTGCTGGTGCTGGCGGGGGGTGGGGGGGGGGGGGGGGCGGGGGGCAA
>JBBSEE010000283.1:0-4733 GCA_038239995.1 Chloroflexia bacterium
AGGCGGCGAGACCGCCGTCGAGCGCCGCCGCCTGGGGGTGGCCGAGGAAGCGGAGAAACCAGACCATCCGCGCCGCCCGGAGGCCGCGGTCGTCGTCGTAGGCGACCACCGCCGTGCCCGGCCCGATCCCCAAATCGGCGAGGATGCGCTCCCGATTCGCAGGTTCCCTCGGAGAGAGGAGCACGCCGTAGACGGGGTCGTTCAACTCCATGGTGTCTTGCCACCACGCGTGCAGCGCGCCGGGAACGTGGCCGGCCCGGTACGTCCGCAGCGCCGAGAGGTCGACGATGACGAGGTCCGCTTCTGCGGCGCCGAGGCGGGCGGAGAGCGATTCCGCATCGACGAGCAGCGGCGCGTCGGCGGTGTTGCCGGGGTACGACCCGACCGGGGCGGCGGTGATCGCAGGAGGCAGGGAGGCGGACGCGGAGCAGCCGGCGAGCAGCCCCGCCACGAGCAGCGTGGCGAGGGACCCGGCGATGGCGGCGATGGACAGGCGAGCGATCCGCATCCGGTGATGGTATCGCAGCCGGAGATTCACGGAGACGTGGAGAGGGGGCGGGCAGTCGCCCGCCCAACACGCACCCACCCCCAGCCCCTCCCGATGGGAGGGGAGTAGCGATGAGGTGGCCCTTCCTATTGCTGCATAGCCTCGACCCTATTTGCCGCTAACGCGCGGCAATGGTATAATCGGGTGCGATGGATGAAGCTGCTAATCCGCCCCGCGTGTGGTATGCACGTGCCCAATTGCGCTGGCTTATCGGCGGCGGGCTACTGGTCGCCGCCCCGCTACTCGTCTTCCTGCGGACCAACCTGTTCCTCAATGGTGGGGGCGGCTTTGCCATACCTAGCTTCCCGATTGACGATGGCTATATCTACAGCAACTATGCGCAACACGCCGCCGACGGGCAGTGGTTCAGCTACCAAGACGGTGGTGGCGAAATCAGCGGCGGAGTCACCAGCCTGCTCTGGTATCTGCTGCTCACCCCCACATATGCCGCGCTCCGCTTCCTGCTCGGCTTCAGCGGCCTCGGCGCGGCTGACCTGCTAGCGATAGCGGCTTATCTGCTGGGGGCGGTGCTGCTGGCCGCTAGCGGCGGGCTGATGTTCAAGCTGGCCGACTTGCTGATTGCCCCGTTGCTGCCCCCCCGCCTTGCCTCGCTACGCCCGCTGGTACTGAGTTTGCCACCTCTGCTGCTACTGCTGCTCACTCCACAGGCAACATGGGCGGCGTTGTCGGGGTTGGAGATACCGCTATCTATCGCCCTCGTGCTAGCCGCGCTCTACACTATTCTGCGCGACTTGCAGGCGGGGCAGGGGCCGGGCGGGGCGGCGGCGATTAGCGCGGGGTTGCTGGCATGGGCGCGACCAGAATTGGCGGCGGTGGCGGGGCTGCTGGTGGCGGTCGCGCTGGGCTATGCACTGCGGCATCGCGCAACCCTTGCCGCCGCGCTGCGTTATCTGCTGACCGTGTTCGCGCTGGGGGGGCTGCTGGTGGCGATATATTGGCTGGGCACAGGCCGCCCCTTGCCCGCCAGTTTCTACGCCAAGAGTGGGCAACTGGCCCTGTTCAGCCCCCGCTTCACCCAAGCGGTGCAGCAACTCATCGCCGATGGCGGCTGGCCCTTTCTCGCTCTGTTTGCAGTGGCGATGCTTACCGCACTGCTGGTCTTTTTCAAGCGACATAACCCCGAAGCGATAGGCCTTAGCATCGTAGGGGCGGCCCTCGCCCTGCACACGGTGGCGACCAGCGCGGCGACGGTTTGGTATGGGCAAATGGAGCGATACCTGCTGCCGGTCTATCCCCTCGCCCTCCTGCTGGTGGTGGCCTTGCCAGTGGCGGGATTGCGGATTTTGGATTTTAGATTTTGGATTTTGGAGGGGCGGAAGGTTGCGGGGCTCGAGACGCACCCACCTCCAGCCCCTCCCGGTGGGAGGGGAGATGGGCGATTCTACCTTCTACCCGCTACCTTCATTATTCTTGTGGTGGCGGGTATCTTGCTCAGTCGTGAGGCGGCGACTGGGTATGCGGTGCAGGCACGGAACATCGCGCAGGCGCATATCGCCCCCGCCCGCTGGCTGGTGACGCACACTCCGCCCGACACACTGGTGGCAACCGAGCCGGTAGGGGCATTGCGGCTATTCAGTGCGCGACCGACGCTGGACATCGTGGGTCTGACCACCCCGGCGATGCTGGGCCACTATCGGGACTGGGACTACACGTGGCGATATTTGCGCCAGCGCAATGCCGCTTACTTGCTCTATTACCCGCAGTGGTTCAAGGAGCAGGGGATAGCGATACCCGCGTGGCTGCATGAGGCGCAACGATTCAAGGTGGAGGACAATCGCATCGCGGGGGCGAACGAGGTTGTGCTGTATCGGCTGGATTGGGGCGCATATAAGTGAGAGTTAGTCAATTAAAGGAGGTTTGTGCAGATGGCTAATCTATCCGACTATGCCGCCGCGCGGGTGCGGGGGTTCGGCACTTCGATATTCAGCGAGATGACCCGCCTCGCCACCGAGCATAACGCGGTCAACCTATCGCAGGGTTTCCCCGACTTCCCCGGCCCCGACTGGGTGAAGCAGGCGGCGGTAGAGGCGATTGGCGCGGATATGAACCAATACGCCCCCTCGCCCGGCCTGCCCCGCCTGCGGCAAGCGATTGCCGCGAAAATCCGCCGCCACTACGGGCTGGACTACAACCCCGATAGCGAAGTGACGGTAGTGACGGGGGCGACCGAGGGGGGGTATGCTACGGTCAGCGCGTTGGTGCAGCCGGGCGACGAGGTAATTATCTTCCAGCCGTTCTACGATGCCTATCCCCCCAATGTGCTGATGGCCGGGGGCGTGCCCCGCTATGTGACCTTGCACGCCCCCGATTGGCACTACGATGCGGCAGAGCTGGAGGCAACCTTCAGCCCACGCACCAAGGCGATTATCGTCAACACCCCCCACAACCCCACTGGCAAAGTCTACTCCCGCGCCGAGCTTGAGCATATCGCCGCCCTCTGTCAGCAGTACGATGCGCTGGCGATTACCGACGAGGTGTACGAGCATCTGCTGTTCGACGGCCAGCAGCATATCAGCCTTGCTAGCCTGCCGGGGATGCGCGAGCGCACCGTGACCCTGAACAGCACGGGCAAGACCTTCAGCATGACCGGCTGGAAGATTGGCTACATCACCACCACCCCGGAGCTAACCGAGGCGATTCGGCGTACCCACCAGTTCATCACCTTCTGCACCGCGACCCCGTTCCAAGTGGCCATGGCTGCTGGCATCGAGCAGGCGGAGCAGAGCGATTATTACGCCCAGTACGTGGCGACCTACACGGCCAAGCTGGAGAAGATGATGGCGGGGCTGCGGGAGGCGGGCCTCACCCCGATGCGGCCACAAGGCACCTTCTTCGTGATGGCGGATACCTCGGAGTTTGGATTTGAGGACGATGTGGCCTTCGCTCGCTATCTGACCACGCAGGTAGGGGTGGCCTGCATCCCGCCCTCAGCCTTCTACGCGGCGGGGCAGAAGGATGAGGCCCGCCACCTCGCCCGTTTCTGCTTCGCCAAGACCGACCCCACGCTGGACGAGGCGGCAACGCGGCTGCAACGGGCACGGCGATTTTAGATTTTGGAGGGGCGGTGAAGCGCGGCGGCTGGGCGAGTGCAACCCGCCTCTACGTAAGCCCAATCCGCTTATCCGTTTTTCCAATCCGTTGGCTGCTTATCTTCCGCAGCGTAGTCAATCACCTTGTCCAGCGACATCGCCTCACCCTCGGCCCATGCGCGGGCGAACTGGTCGTCTCGGAGGGCGGAGCGGACGGCGGCATGGCTCTGTTCATATTCGGGTTGCTGCGAGGGAGGGCGGGGAGTGCTAATCACCTCGCGCATCGCGGCGGCGGCCCCTAGCACTCTAGCCGCCCTTATCATCGCGCCCTGCTCGGCGGCGATGCGGGCGACCCGCTCTAGGGCACTGGGGATGCGGCTCTTGACCCCCAGTTGTTGCAGCAGGTGGAGGCAATCGCGGAAGTAGGTCATCGCCGCGGGATAATCGCGGCGGGAAATCGCCACCTGCCCCAGATTGTTCAGCACCCCGGTCAAGCCCAGCTTGTCGCCCAACTCGCGGAACATCGCTACACTCTCGGCAAGGTAGGGCCACGCCTGCTCGTACTGCCCCATACTGACCATCAAGCCGCCGGTATTGTTCAGGGCGAAGGCGACATTCTGGCGGTCGCCCAGTTCGCGGTATATCGCCAAGCTCTGGGCGAAGCAATCGAGGGTCAAGGCGCTGTCGCCTAGCTCGTGGGCGACGACCCCCAAGTTGTCGAGGGCATAAGCGACGCTGCGGTGGTCGCCCAATTCTCGGTAGAGGGCAAGGCTCTCTTCGATATAGGGGCGACCCGTAGCAATATCACCGCGATAGAAGGCGACCCGGTTCTTGCCCATCAAGCTGGCGGCCATCCCCGCCTTGTTGAGATCCCCACCATGCTCTCTGATCCAGCCCTTCACAAACGAGTCATAGACCTCGCGGCCCACCTTGGCACGTAGCTCGCCGAATCGGAAGATAACGAACTCGGTGGGGGCAGCATAGTCAGGCTTCTTGGGCGGCGGCTTCTTCTCTGCCTCACTCAATAGATCAGCAGTTGCGTCGGCCTGGGCTTCGATTTCGGCTTCGGCCCGGCCTGGCATCAGTCGGTCAAGAATTGACGCAGCGAAGTTCACATCGTCGCTCGAACCCTTGTC
>JBBSEE010000284.1:0-4728 GCA_038239995.1 Chloroflexia bacterium
CATTGATGACCCCCGGTGGGCCGACTCCTCCGGGCGGGATGCCGCCGGGCTGCGTCACCCCCACCCCGCCGTGTCCATTGATGACCCCCGGTGGGCCAACTCCTCCGGGCGGGATGCCGCCGGGCTGCCCCACCAACGAGAACGAGGGCCAAGTCGGTCTGCCGCATACTGGCGCACCGGGCAGCTTCGGCGATAGCCTCACCCTCACCCTCATCGTCGCCTTCGGCCTGCTCTGCATCGGCTTGTGGGCAAGGCGGCTGGATATGAAGCGCACTCGCCGCTAGTCCCGGCCCGTTGCGCCGACCACAAGGGGGCTGTCCTGCAAAGGAACAGCCCTCTTTCGTCCCCCCTACCTTACCGTTCCCTTACCAACGCGGCGGAACTGGCGAAGGCGGCCTTTGCTGCAACCCTTGCAACTCAGTTACTTGAGTGGTAGAATAACCGCAACGTATCGTTAACCGTCCGCTCCAAAACTATCCAGCAACTGCCGTTGTTAGACTAAGAGGTGTGTCGTGCCTGCCAAGATATTGCTCGTTGACGATGACCCCAACCTGCTCAGTGTGCTGAAGTATCGGCTGGAGTTGCAGGGCTATGATGTCAGCATTGCTAGCAACGGCCATTTGGCCGAGCAACGGGCCGAGGAAGACCAGCCCAACCTCGTGCTGCTCGACGTGATGATGCCCGGTATGGACGGGGTGGAGGTTTGCACCCGCCTGCGCCACAATCACAAGGTGCCCGACAACCTGAAAATCGTGATGCTCAGTGCCATCCTTGACCAACGCACCATTGATGCCGCCTACGCGGCGGGGGCGATTGGTTTCATCAACAAACCATTCAACTTCAATAAGCTCATCGAACAGGTGGCCCGCTTCCTCGGCGAGGACACCGCCCCCACCCGCGCCAGCGCGTTAATCCCGCTCAACCAAAGCGCACTCATCACCGCCGCTAACTCCCCGCCGTAGCCACCAAAGGGGTTACGCCCAGCACACAAAGGCCGACGGAACGTTCCGTCGGCCTTGTGATTAGACCTATACGGCCCCCTCCCGCTATATGGTGAGGACGACCTTGCCTTGCGTGCGCCCCTCTTCAATCGCCTGATGCGCGAGCGCGGCATCGTCCAGAGTGTAGCTCTGCTCCAGTGCGACTTGCAACCGACCGTCCGCGATGTAGTCTAGGATGGCGCGACCCGCACGTAGCTGGTCGGCCAGCGGCTGAATTAGGGTGTTGTAGCCACTAATGGTCAAGCACTTGGCGATGAGCATGGGCGGGACAATGGGGGCTGCCCCGCTCAGTACCCCGAATACCACCATGCGACCAAAAGGGGCGAGGGTGGCAATGGTGGGCTGGGTGAGCGGTCCGCCCACGGCATCAAGCACTATATCCACCCCTTGACCTCTGGTGGCTTGCATCACTTGGCCTACCCAATTAGGGTCAGACGTGTTCACCGCTAGGTCGGCACCGAGGCCCCGAATATAAGCCAATTTCTCGTTCGCCCTTGCCGTACCGATGACCATGCCTGCGCCGAGCAACCGCGCTAGTTGCACCGCCAGCGAACCTACCCCGCCCGCCGCGGCATGAACTAGCACTCGCTCGCCCGGCTGCAAACGGGCGGCCTTGTCGAGCAGCAGATAGGCGGTCTCGCCTTGAATTGGCACGATATTGGCTTGGGCAAAACTCACCCCCGCGGGAATAGTCATCACTTGGGCGGCGGGAGCTAGCGCATACTCGGCATAACCACCTTGGACCAAAGCAACCACCCGCTCACCCTCCGCCGGGGCGGTCACCCCTGACCCCCGCCCTACGACGATACCGGCTGCCTCACTGCCCAATGTGGTCGGCAAGGGCACTAGGTTGGGGTAATCGCCCCGCCGCTGCCCCAAATCGGCGTAGTTCACCCCGGCCACCGCTACTTTAATCAATACTTCGCCGGGGCCGGGGGTGGGCACGGTTATCTCCTCCAGCCTCATCACTTCAGTTTTGCCCCGTTCATGGATACGGATTGCTTTCATATGTTTATGCTGTCGCGTATACCCCTAGCTTTAGAGATAGGGAGGAAGCGGCAGCTCCCTTTCTTGTTGACTTGATATAGGAGCTACGCAGTTAGGCAGGGAGGGTCGCCACCCGTCCCTACGCGGATAGCAACTGCGTAACCCCAGTCCAAAATCAGATGAGGTGTAGGAAGCTGCCCCCCACGAAGGCGGCGACGATGAGGGCGGCGATGAGCAGCAGGGCGGTGTTCACGTCCGCCTTGAAGGTGGCGGCCATCAGCGAACCATAGCCGGGCAAGGCTTTGATTTGACCCGCGCTCTGCAAGCCCTTGACGATGACCGGCACGGTGATGAGGGCGACCAGCGCGTACCACGGCAAGTAGCCGAGCAGCACGTTGAGGGCAATCGCGACATAGGCGGCGGCGATAATCAGGCTGCTTACGGTCAGGGCGCGGTCGGGGCCGAGGGTGACGACCGGGGTGTTCTTATGCACCTTAGCATCGGCTTGCCACTGCAAGAAGGAGTGATTGAACAGGATGGCGGTGGTGAGCAAGCCGAGCGGTAGGCTGGCGAAGAAGGGCAGCCAGCTAACTTGCCCGCTCTGCACATAGTACGAACCCATCACCGGCAACACCCCGAAGCTGAACAGCACCCCAATCTCGCCCAGCCCATGCCCGATATAGCCGTAGGCAATCGGGGGGGCGACGTAGAAGTAGGCGAACAGGAAGCCCGCCACCGCGAAGACCAGCACCCATGGCCCGACCAGTAGGCTGAGGGCGATGCCGCAGGCAAGGGCAATGGCGAACAAGATGGCGGTCAGCCCGCCCACCTGCTTGAGGGTCATCACCCCGCTGGTTAGCACTCCGCTGTGGGTGCCCACCCCGCCGGGGGTTTCGTCGGCGGCGGTGTCCGCGCCACTCTTGTAGTCCCAGTAATCGTTGACCGTGTTGCTGGCAAGGTGGGCCGCGCCCGCGCCCACGAGGGTGAGCAGCAGCAGCCAGAGGTTGAAGGCGTTGCGGTTGAAGGCGAAGGAGAGGGCCGCCCCGAATAGCACCGGCAGCATCATCACCAGCAGCACCCCGGCGCGGGTGGCCTTCAGCAGCAGCCGCGCCCGTTCGCCCAACGTTTGGGCGGGGGCGTTCTTCTCGTTGACCCAGCCCAGCCCGCTGCCCTTGCCCAACTCCGCCACTTTAGGCGCATCGGCGGTGGTAGCAGGCGCGGCAGGCGTATCCGCTACGCTAGCGACTACTGGCTGCGGCTGGGGTTGGCTGGCGGGCGGGGGCGGGAAAGGGGGCGGGGCTACCTCTAGGCCGGTGATATGGTCCAGCCAATAGCGGCGGTTCTTGTCCGGCTCCCAATAGTTCGCTAGCTTCACCTCGGTGGGGCGCAGTATCACCGGCGTAACCGGCAGGTTGTCAATGAACATCTGCGCGGGTGGGGCCTTGGTGACTAGCACCTTGATTGCGTGGGCCGCCTCGTCGGGGTCGGTAATCACTTCCATCACCCCCATCCCCTGTATCACCTCGGTCGGTTCGAGGGGGCCGATGTAGAAGCTAACCACTGGGTTGACCTTTAGGTTGTTCAGCTTGCGGGTATCGTTCAGCACCGTGCAGTAGATACGCATCGCTAGTTGGTCGCTGCCCTCGGCGACGGGGACGAACTCCTCGCCAAAGTAGAGGCCGGTAATCCATGGCTTGTCGTCGTTGGAGGTGGCGACAAAGAAAGTGTTGTGTTGGTCGAGTACCCGTTTTAGTTCATCTCGTGCTTGCGCGTCCATACGAATGTACCCCCTTTTGGGCGGACTACGGTTCGCCCCTACCAATCTTGTTGACCACATGGCGGACTGTGAAGAATATCACAATATCGCATATGTTATTTTAATCACAATTCAGCGGTTTGTCAAGTTTTGCCCACCGATTTTCACGCAATATTTATGCCGCGTCGCCTAGCTGCTGCTTGATGGTCTGCATAATCTGGGCGGCGACTTCATAGCGGCCAAAGGAGGGCATTAGGTAGATACCCTGTCCCCAGCCCCACGTGTCACGCACGAACTCTTGGGCCATGTCAATCCCCACCGCCATCGCGTGTTCGCCCGCCTGCTTCAGCCGTTCGCGTACCGGCTGCGGCACCACCACGCCGGGTAGCTCGTTATGCACGAACTCGGCCTGTCGGTAGCTCTGCAAGGGCATCACCCCCAGCAGCAGCGGGGTACGGATTGGCCCTACGCGGTCGAGGAAGTCGCGCAGCACGGCGGGGTCGTAGACGGGCTGGGTCATGATGAAGTGTGCGCCCGCCTCCAGCTTCTGATGCAGCCGCTCAATCTCGCGGGGCAAGTCCTCGGCGGTAGGGTTCGCCCCCACCCCGATGAAGAAGCGGGCCGCCTCACCAATCGCGTTACCGGCGAAGTCGTAGCCCTCGTTCATCCGCTTCAGGATGGCGACTACGCCGATGCTGTCCACCTCCCAGATGCCCGCCGCCCCCGCATAGCTGCCGTTGTGCAAGGGGTCGCCAGTGATGGCAAGGATGTTGCGGATGCCGTGCGCGTGTGCGCCGAGCAGGTCGGATTGCAGGGCCAGCAGGTTGCGGTCGCGGGGGGTGAAGTGGATAATCACCTCTAGCCCCACCCGCTGCTGGATGAGTAGGGCGGCGGAGATGCAGTTCATCCGCATTCGCGCCGCGGCGTTGTCCGGCATATTCAGCACATCTGCCCCCAACCCGCACAGCATCTCCGCGCCCTGTA
>JBBSEE010000285.1:0-4726 GCA_038239995.1 Chloroflexia bacterium
AAGCCATAGGGCTGCGCCGCAAGTCTGATAGCTGCTGGGGTACGAGCCAAGCTCATCAGTCCAAAGTCGAGTGTTCGCCCCTCTGAAGTTATTATACCCGCGTGGTGGCGAAGGAATTTGAGCGGCATATTCCTTTGCCAGCTTAATTGCGTCAACAGAGCTAATAACGGGTAGGCTGTCGCAGCTCCCCAACAAACACGCTAGGACAAGGACACCTAGCAACAATTTAGTAGCTTTCACCTTGAACCTCTTTCACCTACAAAGGAACTATGGCTGGGTATAGCCATTATATCACATTTGCTTTTTACCTGCTGTTATGTTATAGTAGTGTCTGTCAAGCAAGCGGTTGTGTCGAGTGCATGAGGTTGCAAGGAGAATATCTACGATGAAGAAGGTTAGAACGAACCTTGCCCTCCTACTGATATCCGCTCGATACCATCCCCGCCAATGCGGACCCACAGGCACTGGACTGGAGCAGGCAACACGTCACCGACGCAATACCCGATGGTATGGATGTCAACGCGGGCCAAACCCGCCTCAGCAATAGTATTGCCCTGTCCTCCACCACTTGGACCAGTCTCGGTCCTCAGTCGGTGCTGGAATGGGATGGTGCTCATGTCAGCGGTCGAGTGGATACCCTCGCGGTAGACCCGACTAATAGCGCAATTGTCTATGCAGGCACTGCTGGAGGTGGGGTATGGAAAACCACTACTTGCTGCTATACCAGCACAGTATGGACACCGCCTAACGACAGCACCTATCCCCTCAGCGCCACCGCCGAGATTGGCGCGTTGGTGATTGATCCCAACAACCACAACACCATCTATGCTGGCACCGGCGGAGATTCGTTCTGCAGCACTGGCTGCTTGGGCAGCTGAGGTGTACTCAAGAGTACCGATGCCGGGGGTAGCTGGAGCCAACTGGGGATGCAAGAGTTCATCACCAACAGCCTAGGTTATCCACTTCGCATCAGTGCGCTGGCGGTAGACCCCAACAACTCCAATACAGTGGTAGCTGGCACCTACGCCTATGGCATCGGTGGTGCTGCCGCCCCGATCACCACATCTGGGGTCTACATCAGTGCCAATGCAGGTAAGAGTTGGAATCAATGCGTCATCACCGCGCCAAGTATGCCTACCACTTCCACGCAGTGGATCTCCGACCTTGTACTCGACAACAGTACCAACCCTACCACCATTTACGCCGCAATCGGCCAATCCAATCTATCTGGCTACGACAATGCCAACCCCGCCAACGGCATCTATACGGCTAACCATGTCGGCCTCGCCTCCTACCAACCCATGTCCCGCGCCCACCAATTGGCGGTGCATTCTCAAGACCGGAGATGTGTTCGGCGGTCAGACCCACCCTGATTTTGGCCGAATTAAGTTGGCTAGATATAACCACGGCATCCTTTACACCATCATTGGCGCGGTAGATGGTGGGGGAACCAGTATCCTTGGCATGGCGGGAACTACCGACGGCGGGCAGAGCTGGCCCACCCAGTTTCAGTATGACCCAAGTCATTTCCATGGCTGTAGCCACGACGCGCCACTCAATAACCCGTTCTCCCAGCCACGGCTCAACCTCTATGTCAAGGTCGACCCACTCTTCCCTAACATAGTCTATGTCGGTATTGGCGACCTGTTCCGCTCTACCGATGGTGGTGCAAACTTCGCCGACCAGAACTGCCTCTATAGCGGGCAGAACGCAATCCATCAGGATCAACACGCCTTCGCCTTCCGGTCAGGTCTCTTTATCAGCAACATCATTTTTGGCAATGACGGCGGGTTGTGGAGCCTAGATTGGACATCTCCTGCTACCCTGACCAACCTCAACGATACCCTCAGCACCCTCCAGATGTATGCCGGGGACCTAACCTCCAACTTCGCCGCCGACCCTAATGCTCAGGCACTTGGCGGGACGCAGGACAATGCTACAGTGGTGTATACAGCCAGCACTAGTCCTGATTCGCACGTCTGGCAGAACACATCCGCACAATTCTATGGTGGTGATGGACTCTATACAGCAATTGAACCAAACGGCAAACGGAATGCATATCTTGAAAATGAATATGGCAATATCCAGTGTTCAACAAGCGGCGTAAATGGCTCTTACCTGTACAATTGCGCTGGTGGCTGGGTAGATGTTAATAGAAATCCTCTTGAACATCAAGGCTTCAACACCCCCTTCATCCTCGACCACCTGAACTGTGGGAGCAATGCCTGCCAGCATCTCGTCCTCGGCACCAGCCGAGTGTGGGAGACCATCAATGGCGGCCTCAATTCCACCGATTGGTACGCCACCAGCCCCACCCTGACCAAAGTCTACACCGACCTTCACTACATCCGTGCCTTGGCCTTCGCTCCGCAAGGCACCGCCACTGTCTACGCTGGCACCAGCGACGGCAATATGCTCTTCACCAACAATGCTAACACTGGCAGCCCAGCCGACTGGGTTGACATTACCGTTGCAAACACGCAGATGCCCAACCGCTCAGTCAGCGGCATCGCGGTCAGCCCAGTGGACACCGCTACTGCCTATATCGCTTTCGACGGCTTCAATGCCAACACCCCCCAGCAGGGCCACCTTTACCAGATGAGGCTATGCAAGATAAACTGTGGCAGCAACACTGCTACTTGGACTGACTTGAGCGGCAACCTACCTGATATTCCTGTCTATGCCGTAATGGTCAACCCCCTGAACTCGCTGCAAGTGTTCATCGGTACCGAAATCGGCTTCTACTATACCAACAACATCAACACTACTACACCTGTGGTGTGGAATAGGTTTCAGACTGGCTTGCCAGTCGCTGCCATCAATCAGCTAACCATAGATAAGAGCAACACTACGTTGGTAGCGTGGACCAATGGGCGGGGTGCGTACGCGCTTACCCTACCCTCATGGCGGATTGTGCCTAGTCCAAACTATAGCAATGGCACCCTCTATGCCACTGCCGCGCTAACCAGCACCGATGTATGGGCGGTGGGTCAGAGTGAAAATGAGCATACCATTACCGAGCATTGGAACGGCAGCACATGGATTACCGTCACCAACCCCTTGATTACTAGCCCCAACAACAGCCTGAAGGCAATCTCGGCACTTTCTGCTAATGATATATGGGCGGTGGGACAAAAAAACTACAATGGGATGGCAATGCACTGGGATGGCACATCTTGGAGTGCGACCGTGTTGACGGGGTACACCGGCATAGATAACCTGTATGGCGTAGCCGCACTGTCCCACAATAACGTATGGGCCGTAGGTGGGGGCTACAGTGGGATGCAGCCTTCCCCCTTCCTCATCGAGCATTGGGATGGTAGCCAATGGCAAGGGGTGATCACTACCACTACGATTGTGACCGCCACCTCGGCGGTGCTGCAAGCAGTATCGGCCGTAGATGCCAACAATATCTGGGCGGTAGGTAGTTATGGCACCAACATCAGCGGCACACTTTACAACAAACCATTGATTGAGCGTTACAATGGCAGCAACTGGGTAAGGATAGACAACCCCAACGTAGCGGGGATTAGTAATGAGTTGCTAGGAGTTAAAGCGTTCAGTGTCAATGATGTATGGGCGGTAGGCGATACTGATAGCAGCGCAGCCCTGATACTACACTACAATGGCACAAGCTGGCAGGTGGTAAGCAACCCATATAGTGGGATACTACGCGCGATTGGGGCAGTATCAGCCACTGATATGTGGGCAGTAGGGCAGATTTCCGAAAATAATGCCCTTGTAACGCTGGTGCTGCACGGGGATGGCAGCCGCTGGGTGCGCTACAACAGCGAGACCATCGCCAACCGAGATTGTAGGCTATTCGGGGTGGCGGCGGTTTCGCACAACGACGCTTGGGCGGTAGGCCATGCTCGTGATTTGTACAGCAGCATTACACTGAGGGAACGTTGGTCGCCTAATCCCCAATTCTATCCTTAGATAGGAGTTACGCAGTTACGGCTGGAAGTGGCCGGTTGATGTAGGGGCGAATCGCATCCGCCCTGCTTAACTGCGTTACTCCCACCTTAGATTAGAATAGCACCCCCAACAGCACTAGCAGCGCGGGCAGAGCCACGATGATAGCGGCGTTGCGTTCGCTGATGTTGTGGGTGGCCCGCACCATTTGGTACATCAGGAACACCACGTATGCCCCAACCAGCCCCCCAAGTACGCTGAATATCAGGTTGTGGGGCGCGGAGATGAGCAGGCCGAGGCTGAACAGCGGGGCGAGCAGGCCGAGCAGCTTGGTCTGAGTGCTGAACTTGCCGTTGCCGCCCAGTCGGTAGGCGACGAAGTAGAGGATGATGGAGACGAGGAAGAAGCCGCCGAGGGTCAGCACCGGAGTGAGCAGCAGGCTAGGGATGATGCCGAAGATGCCGAACAGCACGTTGCCGAGGATGCCGCGTATCGCCCCAACTACCCCGGCGATAATCCCCATCACCAGCACCGAGGTGAGCGCGACCAGCCACGTGGTGCGCTGCCCCTGCGCCTGAAAGGTGGCGAGGGTGGGGTGGGTAAGCAGGTTAATCCAGCTATTCAATAGGTCGCGGCTCAGGTTGCGGGTATCGGGCGGCTTGATATTATCCCTAATCGCATCGGCGGAGATGCTCACATTGATGGGCTGCTGCAATATATCGCCTAGCGGGTCACGCTGTTGTTGCTGGTCACGCATCGGTCGGTTGTTCATCGCTCAATCATCCTTGTCTGGCCGGGGGAGAATGTTCAC
>JBBSEE010000286.1:0-4697 GCA_038239995.1 Chloroflexia bacterium
GGCCCCGTGGTGGATTGCACCCCCGCCGCCTGCAAGACCGGCACCACCACCGCCAAGCTGAGTGACCCTTGGTTCTACGCCAGCGGCTACCCCATCAGCGAAGCCTACTGGGCCAAGGCCAAGATTGCGGGCAAGGCGAACACCTCTGTGCTGGTGCAAGCCTTCGAGCGGCGCATCATCACCTACGTCCCCAGCTTCGACAAGGCCTTCCAAGTGCAGGTGGGCAACATCGGCCAGCACTACTATGCGTGGCTGTATCAGAACGCGGGCAAGCCGCTCGATTACTTCACCTTCCAGCCCGGCGGCGCGACCGACATCACCGCAGGCGGCGCGACCTTCCCCGACCCGCTGTATCAGAAGTGGTTCGCCGACTACAAGGCCAAGTATGGCGTGAACATCAACTACCAAGCGAAGGGCAGCGGCTTCGGCATCCAGAACCTGCAAAATCAGACCCTCGACTTCGGTGGCACCGATGCGCCGATGAGCGACGCGGACATCGCCGCGGCCAAGGGCGGCGCGGTGCTGCATATCCCGACCTGCCTCGGCGCAGTGGTGGTCATCTACAACATCCCCGGCTACAGTGGCACCCTCAAGCTGGACGGTGACACCCTCGCCAAGATTTACCTCGGCACGATTAAGGATTGGAGCGACCCCGCGATTACCGCGCTCAATGGCGGCACTGCCCTGCCCGCGGGTGCCATCCAAGTGGTGCATCGCAGCGACTCCAGCGGCACTAGCTTTGTGTTCACCAGCTACCTTGCTGATGTGAGTGCGGATTGGAAGGCTGGCCCCGGCGCGAGTAAGGCTCCAAGCTGGCCGGTCGGTCAGGGTGCGAGTGGCAACCCCGGCGTGGCTGGTCAGGTCAACGCTACCCCCTTCAGCGTCGGCTACGTGGAAATCGCCTTCGCCAAGCAGAACAACCTCAAGTTCGCCGACATGAAGAACAAGAACGGCAAGTTCGTTACCGCCAACCTCGCGGGCATCTCCGCCGCCGCTGCTAACCTCGGCGATGTCCCTGCCGACCTGCGCTTCAGCCTCATCAACAAGCCCGGCGACGACACCTACCCCATCACCTCGGCCACGTGGCAAATCGTCTACAAGAACCAGACCGACAAGGCTAAGGCGATTGCCCTCGTCAACATCTTCAACTGGGAGCTAACCGTGGGCCAAACCTACAACGAAAGCCTCAACTACGGCAAGCTACCCCCCAACCTGCGCGACAAGGCCCTCAGCAAGGTGCAGGAAATCGTTATCCCGTTACCAAAGTAATAAACTCCAACCCACCGGGAGGGGAGCGCAAACTCCCCTCCCACCGGGAGGGGTAGGGGGTAGGAGCAAGCCATGCTACACGAACCCCCCCCCCCAGCCCCTCCCATCGGGAGGGGAGCGTAAACATCCCTCCCACTGGGGGAGCGAGTTATTTGACACACTGCCGCAAAGATGATTTAATTAGGGCGGCGGAACCAATGAAGTTTCTTCCACGACCTAGTTTGCACAACCGTGATGTTGCTCCCCATTGTGCCACACAGGAAGGATGAATTATGGCCGCCGATATGGATATGAAAGTTGCACCCCTCGAAGGGGCTGACCGTATCAGCCGAAGCCGCAGTCTGATTGGCGGCGATCGTACCTTCTTTGGTTTGACCGTGTTTGCTGGTATCCTGCTCATCCTCACCTTGTTGGCCCTCATCATTCTGCTGGTGGCTAATTCGTGGCCGAATATTCAGTATTCCGGCTTCGACTTCCTTACCAACCCCACTTGGAACCCCAACGTGACTGAGAATCACCCTCGCGCCGAGTTTGGCATTGTGCCCTACATCTTCGGCACGATGGTGACATCGGCGATTGCCTTGATTATCGCGGTGCCCCTTGCGATTGGGGCTGCCCTGTTCATCGCCGAGTATGCCCCCCGTTGGCTGGCTGGACCGGTCTCCTTCATGGTCGAACTGCTGGCCGCCATCCCTAGCATCATCTATGGCTTCTGGGGTCTGGCGGTGCTAGTGCCAATTATGTACAATGTGAACCTGACCACCGGGCAAGTGGGCGGGGTGGATAAGTTCCTGCACGATGTGGTCGGCTCAGTGCCACTATTGGGTACCTTGTTCGGCACGCCGGGTAACGGTCGCTCGCTGCTCACCGCGGGGTTGATACTGGCGATTATGGTGCTGCCCACCATCATGTCGGTCAGCCGCGAGATTATCAAGACGGTACCTCCTTTGCAGAAGGAAGGAATGCTCGCCCTCGGCGCGACCAAGTGGGAGACCATCCGCAAAGCGGTGTTGCCATATGCGGGCAGCGGCATCATCGGCGCGGCGGTGCTGGGCCTCGGTCGCGCGTTGGGTGAAACGATGGCGGTGACGTTGGTCATCGGCAACAGTTCAACCGCGATTACCCCCAACCTGCTCAGTTCCGGTTACACTATGTCCAGTTCGATTGCCCAGAAGTTCACCGAAGCGGGCAGCGACAAGCTATACGTGGGCGCAATTGTAGAGATTGCCCTCGTGCTGCTGGTGATGACTGCGATTATCAACGGCCTTGCCCGCCTGCTGGTTATCTTCAGCACCTCGTCTGCCCTGCGCGGCACTAGGGCTTAGACCCATCCCAGCCCCTTGCGGCGGGTGGGGAGCTAACTTTAACCCCGGTCAGAGTGCTGGGGAGATACAACTGTTGAGGCGATAGAATGCAAGGACAATCTACTATGGACCAAGCCCGTTCTCGCACTTTTGATAGCGCGGTCAGCCCCCGCGAACGCGCCCGCTTCGGAGTCCGCCGCATCGTCAACTTCGTGATGGCGGGGCTGGTAGGGCTGGCGGCGTTGATTGGGGTTAGCGTGATGCTGTTCATCCTCGGCTACGTGTTCGTGCAGGGGTGGCAAGCGTTGAACGGCAACTTCTTCACCCAGACCTTGCAGCCGGTGGATGTGGTAGACGGCAAAGAGGTGGTGGGCACGGGCGGTGGCATCCTGCACTCGATACTCGGCTCGGCCCTGATACTCGGCCTCTCGTCGGTGATTTCTATCCCGATTGGCTTGCTGGCGGGCATCTACCTGTCGGAATACGGACGCGGCAAATTTGCCTTCATCGTCCGTTATGTCGCCGACGTGATGACCGGCATCCCCTCGATTGTCACCGGCGTGTTCGTCTGGTCGCTCATCGTGGTGCCCACCGGCCAGTTCTCCGCGTGGGCGGGGGCGATTGCCCTTGCGGTCATCATGGTGCCGATTATCACCCGCACGGTGGAGGAGGTGCTGCGCCTCGTCCCCAACGCCTTGCGCGAGGCCTCCTACGCCCTCGGTATCCCCCAGTGGCGCACTATCTTGCGGGTGGTGCTGCCCAGCGCGATTAGCGGGGTAGTTACCGGCATTGTGCTGTCGGTCGCCCGCGCCGGTGGCGAAACCGCCCCCTTGCTGCTCACTGTGCTGGGCAACACCGCGATTAACTGGAACCCCGACAAGCCGACCGAAGCCTTGCCCCTCACTATCTTCAACTACGCCACCCAGCCCTCCAATGTGCGTATCTCGCAAGCGTGGGGGGCGAGCTTCATCCTGATTATGGTCATCCTCGTGTTCAGCCTGCTTACGCGCATCGCGACGAAAGGGAAGAAAGTTGGATAATACAGCACTAAAGGACGCTCCCACGCAGGAGCCGAACGCGGAAGGCTTCTCCGAGCCGGTGGTGGCCGGGGGCAAGAGCATGGCGGTACGCGAACTGAAGGCCTATTATGGCAGCCACCTCGCGGTCAGCGATGTGAATATGGACATCCAGCCCAACAAAGTCACCGCCCTGATTGGCCCTAGCGGTTGCGGCAAGTCCACCCTGATACGCTGCCTGAACCGAATGCACGAAGTCACCCCCGGCGCACCGCGCGTCGAAGGCCAAGTGTTGCTCGATGGCCGCGACATCTATGCCACTGGTGCCGACCCCGTGAAGGTGCGCCGCCTCATCGGGATGGTGTTTCAGAAGCCCAACCCCTTCCCCACCATGAGCATCGCCGACAACGTGCTGGCCGGGCTGAAGCTGAACAGTGGGCGGCTGTCGCGCCAACAGGCCGCGGAAATCGTGGAACGCAGCCTGCACCAAGCCGCGCTCTGGGACGAGGTCAAGGATAAGCTAAACAAGTCGGGCGCATCGCTATCCGGCGGTCAGCAGCAACGCCTGTGCATCGCCCGCACCATCGCGGTGCAACCGGAAGTCATCCTCATGGACGAGCCTTGCTCCGCCCTAGACCCCATCGCCACGCTGAAGATTGAGGAGCTAATCGAGGTGCTGAAGAAGGATTACACCATCGTGATCGTCACCCACAATATGCAGCAAGCCAGCCGCGCCTCCGACTTCACCGCCTTCATGCTGGCACAGGATGGCCCCGGCCACCTTGTGGAGTTCGGCCCCACCGAGCAGATTTTCACCAAGCCGCAGCAGAAGCGCACTGAGGATTACATCACCGGACGCTTTGGGTGATTTTAGATTTTAGACTTAGATTTCGGATTTACGCGCTGTCCCTAATCTAAAATCCAAAATCTAAAATCTAAAATCAGAAGAGGAGATGCTCATGCCCGCCCGCCCCACGTTTGAGCGCGAGTTGCGCGAGTTGCAGGATGAATTGCTGGTTATGTCCAGCATGGTAGACAAGGCAATTAGCCGTTCGATTGATGCACTGAAGAACCGCGACCTCAGCCTCGCCCGCATCGTGGTCGCCGA
>JBBSEE010000287.1:0-4687 GCA_038239995.1 Chloroflexia bacterium
CGCAATGCCCGATGAGCCGTTCAGCAGCAGGTTGGGCAGCTTGGCGGGTATCACGCTCGGCTCTTTGAGCGAACCGTCGAAGTTGGGGATGAAATCTACGGTGTCCTTGTCGAGGTCGGCAAGTACCTCATCGGCGATGGCCGCCATGCGGGCTTCCGAGTAGCGCATCGCGGCGGGGGGGTCGTTGTCGGGACTGCCGAAGTTGCCCTGCCCATCAATTAGCATATAACGTAGCGACCACGGCTGGGCCATTCGCACGATGGAGTCGTAGATGGCGGCATCGCCATGCGGGTGATATTTACCCATTACGTCGCCGACGATGCGGGCACTCTTGCGGTGCGGCCCGTTGCGGCGCATCCCGCTCTCTTCCATCGAATAGAGGATGCGGCGGTGTACCGGCTTGAGGCCGTCGCGCACATCGGGTAGGGCGCGGGCCACTATCACGCTCATTGCATAGTCGAGGAACGAGGTACGCATCTCGTTTTCGATGTTGATGGTTTTGACTGTGCCTATCTCCATGGCGGTTTCTTCCTCTCGGCTGGTTCGAGTTTCGGTAATTGCGTTGGAATGATGCGAAAAGCCCCAACTGCGGGGGCTGCCGGTTGCTTTATCCCAGCTATTATACCATAAAATGGCTCAGGATGAAAGCAAATCGGGATTGGGTTGTACATTTGTTCTAAAGTAGAATCGCAAATCGTTCAGGGGCAATTGTAGGGGCTAATAGCAGCCGGGCCGGTTAGAGTCAATGAGGGGCAAGCCGCCATCTACCCTGCCTCTGCTCCCTCATTGGCACACTAACTGCTATGGGGACTATCAAGGTAAGCTAAGAAGCAGCGAGGAGAGGGCGGACGATGGAGGACTTGGTCAAGCATCAAGGGGCGGAGAACGCGACGCAATACCGACGGCGGGTCATGCTGCTGGCGGCGATTTACTTTGGCATCGGGCTGCTCACCATTACCAGCCTGCTGCTGATAGCATGGCGCATCAAGTTCTGGGTGACGTTCAGCCAGCGCAGCAATGTGGAGACCCTCACCTTTGCCCTCATCTTCGTACTGTTCGCCTTCCTGCTGGTGCGTACCTTTCGCGGCTTCATCGGCGCGGTGCGGATATTCTGGTACAACGGCCTGCGACGGGTGATGGGGCGCAAGGACATCGAGCCAGCCAAGCACGCCGCCCTCACCGACCTAAAGCCGGGGCAGAAGACCAAGCGGGCCTATACCGACTTGCAGATATTGCCCGCGGGCCAGCCCTACGCGGCGATTCGTATCCCCCTAGAGGACAAAGTAGGCAGCATCGGCGAGTTGGAGATAGACGGGGTACGCCTGCGCCTCCGCCCCACCAAATGGGGGGTTAGCAACTCGGTGTTCGAGTATGTGGTCAACCAAATCGAGGAAGCAATTAACCAATGCCCCGACCCCCACCGCAGCGATAGTGCCGAAGACGACACCGACGCGGGTGAGGATAGCAAGATTGACCTCAGCATCGTGGAGTGGCACGAGATAGACGATGATGAGGCGTTGGAGTATTACCACCAAGTGGAGGCCTTCCGTCGCCTTGCCCGCAAGCTGGGCGAAGATGGGCAGTTTTGGCCCAGCATTGTGCTGCACGATACCGATGTGCAGTTTGTGACTGAGCGGATGCGGGAGGTCATCCCCACCCTCCGCGACGAATGCTTCCTGCCGGATGTGGAGTACAGCGCGGAGTACCGCGTGCCGATTATCCCCGAACCGCTCGGCTTCATCTCCCTCAGCCGCAACGAGTCGCGGGCCGACCCGGTGGCGACCATGGGCTGCGCGGCCCTCATCGCGGCGGGCATCACCGCCCTGCTTGTCTATATGCTGATTATCTTGCCATGGGTGCCCGGCAAGTTATGTGCTGAGGTTTGAGGCTTGAGGTTTGAGGTTTGAGATTTGAGGTTTTGAAGCCACCAGCGGGGGTTTGGGGGAGAGCAGCCGACCAGCCATCAACCCCGAAGCCGCTACGAATAAGGGTCAGGTTCATGCAGATAATCAAGAAAAATGGCGCATCCGCGTTCGCTTTGCTGCTGGTGCTAGCAATAGTGGTGCTAGCGTTTGCCAGTTGCAACGGGCCAACCCCGCATATCGTCAAGGTGGAGACCACCACCCTGCCTGCCAGCGCGGTGCAGAGCGGCCCTGCTGGTCAGCAGCAAATCACCACCTACAAGGTGACAGTAACGGTGGAGAACCAGAGCAGCGGCGATGGTCAAGCCCAGCTAATCGTCAAGCTGGTGGACAAGAGCAACGGTCAGACCGTCGCCGACGACCAGCAGCCAGTGCATTTTGACGGCCACGAGACACAGCAGGTAGATTTCAACTTCGACCTGCCACCGGGCGACTACGACACCAAGACGCAGATAGATTACCCGCCGGACTAGGGCGATTTTAGATTTTAGATTTTAGATTTTGGATTGGCTGAGGACGGCTAGTGTGCGAAGATGAGTCCGCCGAGCCAGACCAACAAACCTGCCAATAGGAACAATCCGATGAAGAAGGCAATCGTCACGATGCAGCCCTGCCCGACGGTGGCGGGCGACTCGCTGCGGGTAACTGGCAGGTCGAGATAGTCGGCGATTTGGCTGGCGGTCTGCGTGGCCTGTGCCTCGTCATACCACTTACCGATCTCCACCTTGCGGCCAGAGGTGAGCAGTAGGGAAAGAGTGTACTGGCTGCTGCGCTGGTCAAGATTCACTTTGCGGATGTCGCTCAGGGGGGTAGGTATAGCTTTGGGGTATTCGCTGTCGGTCAACGTATCGGCGGCAAGGTCGAAGATTAGTCGTTCGCCCGGCCCCCGCCCAGACCTGATGATGCGCTGGACGGAAAAAGCCAGCAAAGCTAGGCTAGCGAGGAATATAAGACCATAGAACACCAGTTCAAAGCTAGGATGAGTGAAGATGGCGGTGACTATCTCTGGAAACTCAGGAGTATGCTGCTGGTTGTGAACAGCATTCCGCATAGACCCGTAAGATTG
The DNA here is from genome assembly GCA_038239995.1 of Chloroflexia bacterium. Lineage (GTDB taxonomy): Bacteria > Chloroflexota > Chloroflexia > QHBQ01 > QHBQ01 > QHBQ01. The sequence continues at coordinate 2,989 of JBBSEE010000287.1, forward strand.
GAATATCCAAATCAAAAATATTAGAGAGTTAATGGTGATAAGTCTGCTTCGCCAACTATTCTTCTGCAGCACTAGCTTGCCATCCACCAATTCGGCGCGGAAGCGGGGCAACCTTTGGTCGAACTTTGCGCCTAGCGGCCAATCGCGGCGGCGTGATGTGGTGGCGGCTCTACCCTCCACCTGCTTAATCGCCCGCTGCGACGGCGGGGTGGCAAGCGGCGGAGTGGTGGGCGGGCCAACATAGTCGGTAATCGGCACCCGCTCATCGTCGGGTGGCTGAGGGTTGGTCATGGTCTACTCCTCTGGCGGCGGGCCAACCGTGTCTGGCACGGTGCTGAGGTCGAACTTGGCGAGCAGGGTGGGGCGGATGGGGTGGTCGTCGAGCAGGGCGAACAGGTAAGGGCGGTCCAGCGGGTCAGCCTGCTGCACCACTGCTTGGGCAAAGGCTTTGCGCCCCTCGCGCCCCGCCCCCGCCAGCGGCTGGAACTGGGCGAATAGGCCGCGCAAGCGGGCATCCTCGGCCTCCACCCCGCTGGCGATGAAGCTGGCGATGCTCTCCACCTGCTGGCGGAACTCCTCTGGCAAGCCGACGATTAGCTCACGTAGCCCCTCGCTGGCTAGCATCGCGTCGCGCACGCGGGCGGGGGACAGGCCGCTGACCAGCTTGTGCAGGCGGAGGTACTCGCTGGTCTTCACCTTCACCCGCAGGCCGTTGGGGTAGCGCAACACCCAGCCCTCCACCCCGCTGCTGTTGGCGGCAAGCTCCAGCAGGCCGGGGATGTCGGCGAACTCGGCCCGCGCCACCAGTGGGAAGCGATAGCGGGCGGCTAGTTGCTCTAGCTCCGCGTAAGGGTAGTCGTAGCCGTCGAGGGTCATCGCCCCAATCAGGTACAACGCTTCCTCACCCCCATAGTTTATCACAATCTGGTTCTGGGGGTAAATAATCTCGAACAGCAGGGTGGTGTCGCGGGGGAAGGTGCGAGTGTCGTACTGGCGGCGGACGAAGGCGGTGGCCCACTGCGCCTGTTCGCTGCTGAAGCTGCCCCGCGTGGCAATGCGATACTCGTCACCTTGCCACCAGCCCACCCCCAGCGACCCATCCAGCTTGACCGTCACCTCCGGCGCGGCGGGGGGCAGATTGGCAATCGCGGTCTCCGGCATCTCGCCGAGGTTGTAGAACTTCGCGAAGGGGCGGGCCACGAGGGTCGCGCTGGGCCAATGCAGGATTAGGCCGCGACTGACCCGCTCGACCGCATTCCACGCCCGGGCATACACCGCCTGCTCGGTGTAATTGAGCAGCAGATACTCGCCCTCGACCACGGCGCGGAGGTGGCCGAGTTGCTCGTAAGCCTTGCGGTCGGGGCCGTGCTGCTGCACGAACTCTAGGATGGTGGTGATGGGGTTCATGCTGACCATTGTACTTGCGATTGGGGGCACGGTCAAGGGGGAAGCAGACTAGGGGCGTAGGGCTGGGGAAGTAACTTGATGCGCTGCAACAACGCATCGGGAGAACGTCAAGCAGAATATTTCTATCTATTAAGAACCCTGTGTTTGCACCAGAAAAGGGAAGATGTAGGGGCAGGTTGCCCTCGACCGCGTGTAGCGTATCAACGTTCATCGTGACTAATCATCATGAAGTAGGGGCGAATCGCATCCGCCCTGCTGACTACTGACTATGCCCATCGTAAGCAATCATACC
>JBBSEE010000288.1:0-4687 GCA_038239995.1 Chloroflexia bacterium
TAGCTTCAGCAACCTAGAGCGCAGCCAGAAGGGGGAAGGGGAGCCGACCATTGAACTGAGCGCGGCAGATGCAGCGGCGCGGGGCATCGTCACGGGCGACTGGTGCCTCGTGTTCAACGACCGCGGCGAGGTAAGGCTGCGGGCCAAAGTGGGCGATACGGTCAACCCCGGCGTGGCCTGCACCCTGAGTATCTGGTGGACGCGCGACACCCCCGACCGGCGCGGCATCAACGTGCTGACCTCCGACCTGCTCACCGATATGGGCGGCGGCGCGACCTTCCACACCAATCTGGTGCAGGTGGAGAAGGCGACGCAGGTTTGAGGTTTGAGGTTTGAGGTTTGAGTGTAGGTACGGTCTGCCTTCGCCCGCGTGAAGCGCATCAACCTAAAGCCTCTCCCAGCGGGAGAGGTTGGTGAGGGAGAATGGTGATGCACACCCATGCTCATCGTAACTTATCATGCAGGTCAGCATTTCTCCCCGCTGGGGGCTTGACTATAATTGGCAGCAGAAGAGGTGGGCTATTGGCCGAGCAGGTACTTACCCTACGTGAACTGAACCGCGCCACGTTGGCCCGCCAGATGTTGCTCGAACGCGCCGCGATACCGGCGGGGGAGGCTATTGCGCGGCTGGCGGGCTTGCAGGGGCAGTTGCCCAATCCCCCCTACATCGCGCTGTGGAGCAGGCTACGCGACTTTCAGCGCAACGAACTCACCGACCTGATTAGGCAGCAGCAGGTGGTGCGGGCCACGATGATGCGCCATACCCTGCATCTGTTCACCGCGGCGGACTATCTGCGCTTTCGGATGGCGATTCAGCCCGCGCTGACCCGCTCATGGATGACGATTACGCGGGCGCGGTTGGGGGGGCTGGACGTTGACCGTGTGGTGGAGGCGGCGCGGGCGTATGTGGCGGAGCAGCCGCGCAACTTCGTGCAGATACGTGACTTGCTCGCTAGCCTCGAACCGGAGCGCGACCCTTCGGCATTGGCCTACACGGCGCGAACCTTCCTGCCCCTCTTGCAGCTACCCCCCGGCGGGTTCTGGGATGTGGGCGGCAGCGCAAACCAGACGCTGGCCGAGCCGCTGCTGGGGCAACCTCTGCTCCCCGCCGAGCAGGGTCTGCCCGCGCTCATCCTCGCTTATCTCGCGGCCTTCGGCCCTGCTAGCGTGGCAGACATTCAAACTTGGTCGGGTTTGAGCGGGTTGCGTGGCGCAGTCGAGCAGCTAAGGCCGCAGTTGCTCACCTTTCGCGACGAGCGCAAGCGTGAACTGTTCGACCTGCCTGATGCCCCCCGTCCCCCCGCCGCCCCCCCCGCGCCGCCCCGCATCAACCCCCACATCGCCAACCATATACTGTCGCACGACGACCGCCACCGCGTGCTTGCCGATGAATACCGCAAGTTCATCTACCTGTCCGCCGCGCGGGTGCTGGGCGCGTTCCTGATTGACGGCTTTGTGCGCGGCACATGGAAAGCGGAGCGGGTCAAACGCAACGCGCGGCTGGTAATCAAGCCGTTCGCCCCGCTCACCGCCGCTGAACGGGACGCGCTGGTCGCCGAGGCCGAGCCGCTGCTACGCTTCATCGAGGACGATGCCGAGACCTTCGAGATACAGTTTGCGGCGATGGCTTGATGTTGCGTAATCCAGCCACCTGTGATAAGATTTAGCCGCTGCATAGAACATCAAGAAAGGGGAAAGCTGATGAGCAACATCGGTTATAGCACGCTATTCTTCCTGCACGTACTAGGCTTTGTAGCCATCGCCGCGCCGATTATGGTTCACATTGCCATCGAGATGGTGGGTAGCAAGGTGAACAGCGCGACGCTGGCAGGGATGTACCATGTGGGGGGCGTGACCGGACAGTTCGCGGCCTTCGGCGGTGGGGTGGCCCTGATTACTGGGCTAATCATGATTGCGATGGTTAACAGCGGGGCAATCGCGTGGGACAAGCTGTGGATATATGTGTCAATCGTGCTGTTCGTGGCCGCCGCGGGCATTGGCAGCGCAATCTTGGGGCCGGGCGCAGCGTCGATCGAGGCCGCGCTCACCGCGGGCAATCAGCCCGACGCGGCGGTGGTGGCCCGCAACAACACCTTCAGCTACATCACCATCGTGCTGTGGCTGGCGATTGTGTTCCTGATGGTGTTCAAGCCGTTCTGAGGACAGATAAAGAATGAAGATGAAGGGCGTACTCTAACGTGCGCCCTTTGTGATGATTTCACTCTACTAACCTTCCGCTCTTGCACTCTCGGCTAGCTTCCGGCCAAACTCATCCTAGTCGAACAGCTTCTTCAGAGTCTCGTTATTCCCCATTGTTTGGGTAAAACATATCACTGCATCATACAGCCAGAAAATATCACGCTTCTTTGCGCCAACCTCTTGCTCAGAGATAGGATAGAGTAGATAGCTCTTTGTCCATACTACATCCTCTAGCTTCTCCATGTAACCAGCGTAGTGAGCGATGCTATGGATGTTTCCGACCAGCATTGCTTTGACAACCCGCTCGTCAGACTCCATGCCATAATATGCACCATATTTTAGCACCTGATATGTGCCCTTCTTTAGGTCATCGGTTCGGTCTAGCCCGGGGGCATTTTTGCTATCGCTAATCGGCGAACCACATCCGTGCGTCAGGAAGAAGGCAGCGGGTCTTTGCCGTCGCAGACGAAGAGAGCTTGTATATGAGTTCAGCAATTCCAACCAAGCAAGAATTAGATGGCTTAGGTTCTCCGGTTGCCCAACCCAAGAGACAAGAGCAGGAAAAGGCCATGCTGAATTGTCCTTCGGACCTAGGTCTATGTACATACCATCACTAGTGCCGGACACAGAGTAGTGTGGGAGGTAAAGGAGGATAGTTTTGGCTTCGCTCACCACCCTATGTACCTCTTCATGGTTAGGCAGCAGTCTCTGCTCATGGGTCTGTGCATCTTCATCAGTCATTGGTTGAGCGAGTAGCACTGCCAGTGGGTATGAGATTAGCGGTGACGCTTTAATTTCGGCAAGCGCGACCAAATCAATGCCACATATGTACATATCAACATCACCGCTGCTAGAGGTTGGTCTAGCAACCACGTATGAGGAGTTTAGAGTTGCCATTACATGGCGAAAGATAAGCGCGAGAGTGGTGGATGTTGCTCTACCGATAGTATCCGACTTTGGCTTATGTGGTTGTGCATAAATGGGCTTGCCCTGCATGGTGCATCGGGGACAAGCAGCAACGAAGGCATAATAATGGACTGGCTCTTGTTTCCCTTCAATGCCGAGGCAATACACCCACCCACTGTCAGTTACGCTACTAGCATAGACCGCATTCACTACAAGGTCAAAGATTGCCGCTAGTGCAAGGCCGGGCGGGATACGGGATATAGCTGTATCGTCCCCGGCATACATCCTAGATAGAGATTGAAACGCACTTTTGACCAACTGATTAGGCCAGAAGTTTTTATCTGCCGCATTATCAGTGCCAGCAAAATCATCAGCGTTCGACAGTTCAGCGGCAATGTGAGCAGGAATCATGGAACGGACTTGGGAAAGAACTTCGGCTAGGGAAAGCACAAATACCTCCTTTTTCTAACTTAGTGGCTTACGCATGATAATAAGCGTCTCGTAGTAGTCGTCAAGCGAACGTGGGCGGGCATTCTTGTTAGGCTTGTTCAGCTGAATATCTTGTAGTGCCTCTATAGCAAAGCCCGAGCTATGCGCTTCTTCAGCCAGCAGCTTGGCAGACTGAACAACAAACAACACTTCGCGAGTGGCAAAGCGGTAAAAGGTGCTTTCCTTTCCGCTAATCACCACCGCTATTCCGCCGGGACGGAGTACGCGATACATCTCGGAGAAGGATTGGCGCAAGTCAAGAAAGTAGCGAGTAGTGGCAGCCGCTTTCGATGCGCGAAGCTCATCGTGACGCAGCCACTCCACCACTATGCGCTCCTGTTGATTGAGCATTTCTACGTCCATACTAATGCCATCCATCGAGCCAATTGAGCCATCCACCAGAACATCAATATCTTCACGACTCTTCATTCCCAATGCAATCAATGATACGGCACGGGCCTTGGCGTAGCTCTCCCTACCGCTTGAAGCGGGCAGATAGGGTGGGGATGTTAGGATGATGTCGAACTGTCCGATATGGTCAGGGATACACCTACTATCGGCGTGGATTACTTCGGTGTCGGCCAAGGCCAGATGGAGCGTATCACGCAGCCACTCACACATTGCCACAACTTTTACATACTGCTTTACTGATTTAACGAATATCTGTGGAATTGAAGCTTGGGCAAAAGTAAGCGAGAAGCGGCCCGCCCCAGTACCCAAAAAGCGCATCCTTATCTTCCGTGCAATCGCATCAGACAGCAGTACACGGAACAGATTACGTGCTTGCAAGTCGTTATTGGCGACTACGCTACGGATAAGGTTTATCTCTTTGTTGAGTTGCTCCGCGACCTCATTAGTCATCTTTCGGTTCTTCATCAACCAAGTAGGAAAGCTGATATTATCCTCCGACTTCATTTCGGCTACTGCGTCGAACAGACCGGGCTGACCATGAAGTTGGTTTTCTATAGCACATTGTACACTCGACGCTTCAATCGCAAGCTGGTCGCTTCTAAGTTCAAGCACCTCTAGTTTGGTACGGGCAATTAGCACGGAGAGAGGGTCAACATCAAGACCGACACTGGGGAGGCGGAGA
>JBBSEE010000289.1:0-4678 GCA_038239995.1 Chloroflexia bacterium
GTGGGCCAGTTCCAGCGCGTTCGATTGCTTAATCAGGGTAATGGCGCGATTGACCTGCTCGTCATTCTCCACCTTGCCCTCGATGACGCTGCGTATCAGGTTACGCTCGTCGTCGCCTCTTGCCTCGTCCATGAAGTACATCGCGGGCAGGGTGACGGTACCTTGCCGCAGGTCGTTGCCCACCGGCTTGCCGAGGTCGGCAGTGGTGCTTTGGAAGTCCAGAATGTCGTCAATCACTTGGAAGGCCATCCCCATCTGCCGTCCATAGCGTCCGAGGCGTTCGATGCTCGGCTCCGGCGCACCCCCCACCACTGCCCCAATGTGGCAGGCGGCCTCGAACAGCGAGGCAGTCTTGGCGTAGATGCGGGCGTAGTAGTTCTCCCGCGCTCGCTCTGGGTTGCGCCCGCTGGCAATCTGGGCTAGTTCGCCGTCCATTATCGTGACGAGGCTATCGGCAAAGATACGCACCGCGCGGATATTCTCGCTGCGAGTGCTGAGGCTAGCGGCGTGGGCGAACAGGTAATCGCCGGTCAGTACCGTCGCCCCATTGCTGAGGATGGAGTTGAGGGTGGGCTTGCCCCGCCGCAGCAGCGAGTCGTCAATCGTATCGTCGTGGACAAGGCTGGCGGTGTGCAGCAGTTCGATGGCCGCCCCCACCGGCACAAGGTGTTCCACATCGTAATGGTAGAACTTGGCGGCGAGCAGCAGTACAGCGGGACGTAGCCGTTTGCCCCCCGCGGTGACAATCGCTTCAAGGATGTCGGCGAGGAAGGCGTACTTCACTTTCGTGACCGAGCGCAGTAGCTCCTCCACCTGCTGTAGCTCGGTGGCGACTGGGTTGACCAGCGCGGGGGGGGAGGGTTTGCTGCGGTTAGAGGAGCTTGAGGGGGATGTGGTTGCCATTTGTCAGTCCCAGATTGGGTGAACGGTTTAACTCATCCCCACGTATTGGGGCGAGATAGTGGTGCGTATCAATCTGCCATTTGCTGCCTACCCACTATGGGGATTATAACCCGCTGCGGGGTACTTTGTCAAGATATTCACAAACTTTTGGCTAACTGCAACCTACGTCGAGGCCAAAATACACCTATCTGCTCCCCTCCCACCGGGAGGGCCGGGGGTGGGAGCGGGCAAAAAAATCCCCCTCCCAGTGGGAGGGGTTGGGGGTGGGGGTTAGCGCAACTCGTAATCGCCCGATTTGGTTCTAATTGGCGCATTGCTGACGTTGAGGACGGTGGGGTGGGTCTCCTGTGTGTGGATGAACCGCGCCTCATCGGGGCTGATGCCGTTGGGTTGCTCCCGCTGCTCGACCACGAGGGCCAGTTGGCGGTTGATGTTAGGGTCGTTCTTCACCATCAGGTCGAGGGGAGCGTTCGGTGCGGCGTGGCTATCCACCCTACTGTTATCCACCGCCGCAGGCTGGTTCGCCCCTTGCAGCGCGAAGCCCGCAAGGTCGGCCCCATTGGTCAGCGCAGTGGCGGCCAGCATCACCACCGCCAGCAGGGTGGGGGCGATGCGCGGCAGCATCCCATTGATAGTGCCGCGCTTGGCGCGATGCACCACTGGGGGGGGCACGGTCGCAGCCGTCCGCGCCGCCATGGCCCGATTGCGTAGCTGTCGCCAGACTAGGTCCGAGGGTTCGGCTTTGCCGTACTTATCGTGTAGAGCGCGGCCCAGCACCATGTCCATTTCGTGGTCCCCAATGATACAGTCATCTTGTGATTTAGAGGCGCGAGGTTTCATATACAACTCCGAGGCCCACTTCGCCAGCGCGGGGGGCGGGCCGTCCGTATTCTTTCTCCAAGCCGACCCGCAGCACCTGTCGGGCATAGTGCAGGCGGGACTTGACCGTGCCTACCGGGCAATCGAGGATGTAGCCAATTTCTGGTAGAGAGAACTCTTGTAGGTAGTGCAGCACCACCACAATGCGATGCTTGAGCGGGAGGCAGTCAATCATCTGGCGCAGCATCACGCTCAGTTCGCCATGCTCGGCAGCCCCCTCCGGCGATTCGCCCACATCGCTGAACAACCGCTCGGCGATGTTCTCCAACGGCTCCAGCCAGCGACGTTTCTTCAGCGCGTTGCAGCTTAGGTTGACCGCGACGCGGTGCAGCCATGGCGAGATGGGGACTTCGGGGTTAATCTTCTCAATGTTGGTGTAGGCCCGCAGGAAGCAATCCTGCAACACCTCTTCGGCAGTGCCGCTGTCATGAGTAATCGCGAGGGCGGTACGGAAGATCAGCCCTCGATACTTATTGAACAGCGACTCGAAAGCGTCGAGGTCGCCCTTTTGGATACGGAGAATAAGCTCGGTATCAACGCCGGGCTGAGGGTAGTTATCCAGCATCTGGGTACCTTTTGTGGGCTGGGCAGTGGGCAGAGGACGTGGGCAACCCCGTGGTGCCGGGCGTAAGCTGCCAAACTGCTGTGCTATTCATCGCCATTGATGAGAGCCATGATACCCGCCGCTGGCTACAGCCGCCCCGATGCGGGATGGGCGCGTGCGCTTCCATAGTATATATACAACCCCAACCGCGCAATGGTTCAACGCAGTTAGCACCTTGTCCGCACCAGTTGATGTAGCCAGCTTCGGGTCAGCCTTACGGGGATTTCATCTATTGTATCACCATCCCCCCCAAATTGCAAGTTTTTGGCCCACGATTCGCCACTTGACAGATGCGGGCAAAGGTTATATCATACCCTTTACAGGGGCAGCTAGTCTGCCAGCTTGTCTATACCTTCTTCTATGACTGGTATGTATGAGCAACTGTAGCAGCCGCGCGGTCGCGCGGCGGGGTGAGGGCAACCGCCTACTTCCCGCCCGCGCCAACCACACTCGTTGTGCCGGGCGTTGCGGTCTTGTCTAACGAAGTTGGGGGTCGCGCCGGTTACACCCGGCCACGCGGCCCTTTGTACCAACATCTTATCAATTCACCCTCTAGGTGAACATCGCCCCACCGCCGCCCCTATCAGCGGCTTCGCTGTTGCGACGGTGGCGGCAAGCACCTTAACAACCGAATTAGGAGGTTAGTAATGTTTATGCTTACGTGGCTGGCGCAAGCCGGTCAGGGGAGCATTCATCCCAGCGTACTCCTCCACGTCATCGCGCAAGCGGCTCGCCGCGAGGGGACCGCGATTGACCTCGTGGTCATCATCGTGGTGGTCATCGCCCTTATCGCCGGGCTGGCGGTCGGCTACTTCATCGCGTGGCGGTCGGCCCAAGCCAAGCTGAAGGCCGCCGCCGCGGCGCAGGTGCAACACAACCTGCAAGCCGAGGAAGAGGCCCGCCGCATCATCGAAACGGCCCAGACCCAGCAGAAGCAAATCATCCTTGACGCTAAGGATGAAATGCTGAAGCTGCGCGAGCAGGTCGAGCTTGAGGCCAAGGAACGCCGCACCGAGGTGCAACGTATCGAGCGTCGCTTGCAGCAAAAAGAGGAGAACATAGACAATAAGCTGGAGCTAATGGAGAAGCGGGAGAAGGCGATTCAGCAGAAGGAGCAAGAGGCCGAAAGGCTGCGGGCAGAAGCGGAATCGCTGAAAGCGGTGCAAGCCACTGAGCTTGAGCGGGTGGCGGGGTTGACCGCGGAGCAGGCCAAATCGGAACTGCTGGCGCAGGTCGAGGAGGATGCCCGTGCCGATGCCGCCCGCCGTATCCGCATGGTGGAGGCCGAGGCCAAGGAGGACGCGGACAGTCGCGTGCGCCAAATCCTTGCCATCGCCGCCGCGCGTTGTGCTAGCGACTACGTGCCGGAGATTACCGTCACCACCGTCCCGCTGCCCAACGAAGAGATGAAGGGCCGCATCATTGGCCGCGAAGGGCGCAACATCCGCTCAATCGAACTGGCTACCGGCGTGGACCTCATCATTGACGACACCCCCGATGCCGTCACCCTCTCCAGCTTTGACCCGGTGCGCCGCGAGGTGGCGCGTCGTGCCCTCACCCGTCTGATTCAGGACGGGCGTATCCACCCCGCCCGCGTCGAAGAGTTGGTAGTCAAAGCCGAGCAGGAAGTGGAAGCCAATATGCGCGAGGAGGGCGAACGCGCGGCCATCGAAACCGGCGTGCAGGGCCTGCACCCCGACATCATCAAGCTGCTCGGTCGGCTGCGCTATCGTTATAGCTACGGCCAGAACGTGCTGCAACATTCAATCGAAACTTCCATCCTTGCGGGAGCAATCGCCGCCGAAATCGGGGCCGATGTCAACGTCGCTAAGACCGCAGGCTTCCTGCACGACATCGGCAAGGCGGTTGACCACCAAGTCGAAGGCCCCCACGCCCTCATCGGCGCGGACATCGCCAAGCGGCTGGGTCGCTCCCCGAAAATCGTTCACGCCATCGCCGCCCACCACTCCGACGAGGAGCCGCAGACGGCGGAGGCATGGATTGTCATCGCCGCTGATGCCATCTCTGGTGCCCGCCCCGGGGCGCGGCGCGAGAGCGTGGACAACTACATCAAACGCCTCGAAGCGTTGGAGACGGTTGCCAACTCCTTCGACTGCGTGGAACGTTCCTTCGCTATCCAAGCGGGGCGCGAGGTACGTATCCTCGTCAAACCGGACGGGATAGACGACCTCGGCATGGCCCACCTTGCCCGCGATGTGGTCAAGAAAATCGAAGACAGCCTCGAATATCCGGGCCAAATCAAAGTGACCATCATTCGGGAGACGCGGGCGA
>JBBSEE010000290.1:0-4678 GCA_038239995.1 Chloroflexia bacterium
AAGGCGTTGGGCAGTGGGGCATTGAACCGCCTCATCGTCCTCACCGACGGCTACACCCTCAACCCCGACCAAGTGGTTGACCTCGCCACCCGCGCCGCGGCGCAGGGGATTAGCATCAGCACCATGGGCATTGGCAGCGACTTCAACGAGAACCTGCTGGTGGCAATCGCGGACAAGAGCGGGGGCAATGCCTACTTCGCCCGCCAGCCCAAAGATATACCCCCCGCCTTTGAGCAGGAGATGAACGCGGTCTCCTCGATTAGCTTCCACCACCTCGAACTGGCGGTCAAGCTGGCGAGTGGGGTAGAGGTGCGCCGCGCCCACCTCGTCCGCCCAGTTATCTCCGACCTCGGCCAACTGCCGATGGAGAACCGCACCATCAATGTGCCGATGCGCGACCTCGAAGCGGACAACCCGCCTGCCGCCTTGCTGGAACTACTAGTCCCCGCCCGCCCCGCCGGTAATTATCGCATTGCCGAGCTTACCCTCAGCTACGAGATGCCCGGCGCGGCCCGCCAAAGCAGCACCGCCAACGCGATGCTGGACTATACCACCGATGCCGCCGCCGCCAACCAACTCGACCCCCAAGTGATGAACTTTGTGGAGCGGGTGGCGGTCAGCAAGCTGCAAACCCGTGCCCTCAGCGAAGCGGCGGCGGGCGACATCCCCGCGGCCACGACTAAGCTGCGCCAAGCCGCCACCCGCCTGTTGCAGATGGGCGAGGTTGACCTTGCCAACGCGGCAGAGCGCGAGGCCAGCAACCTCGAACGGCAGGGCCAAGTCTCCGCCGAGGGGGCCAAGGAAATCAAGTACGCCACCCGCCGCCTCACCCAGCGGCTGGACCGACTGCCATGATTTTAGATTTTAGATTTTGAATTTTGAATTTTGTCGGTATGAACTGTGATGGTCCTTTGCGGAAATCTGGTATCAGCGACTAAACTCCAAATCCAAAATCTAATTCCTAACATCAAATCCAAAATCCAAAATCCAAAATCTAAAATGGTTAGTTCCACCGACATTATCGCCTGCCCGCATTGTGGCACGGCTAACCGCGCACAGGCGGCCTTCTGCGTCTCCTGTGGCTTCAGCCTGTCCGGGGCGGCGAAACGCACCTGCCCCAACTGCGGCGCGGCGGTAGTCACGGGCGAGTCGTTCTGCTCCCACTGCGGCAAGATGCTGCCGGTGGGCAACAATGGCGTAACCCCGGTGGTGGAAGCGGGCCGCGCACGGGGGGGCGGCACCGGCCAACTCCCCCCCAACACCACCCTGCGCGACCGCTATCTGGTGCTGCGGCGCATCGCGGTGGGGGGGATGGGGGCGGTGTACGAGGCCACCGACCTGATCAACGGCAAGCGGTGGGCGGTGAAGGAGATGAGCGAGTCGTCGCTGCTCCCCGACGAGCGCGAACAGGCCATCTCCGACTTTCAGCGCGAGGCGACCATCCTCCGCACCCTCGACCAACCCAACCTGCCCAAAGTGGCCGACCTGTTCAATATCGGGGGCCGCTATTATATGGTGATGGAGTTCGTGGCGGGGCGCACCTTGCAGGCGGTGATTGACCAAACCGCCGCCCCCCTCGAATGGCGGCGGGTTCACGCCATCGCCGACCAACTATGCGATGTGCTAGATTATCTGCACTCGCAACGCCCCCCGATTATCTACCGCGACCTCAAGCCCGGCAACATCATGCTGGTGACGGACAGTCGGGGTAAAGAGACGGTCAAGCTGATTGACTTCGGGATTGCCCGCTTCCACCAGCCGGGCAAGACCCGCGACACCACCACCTTCGGCACCGCTGGCTACGCCCCGCCGGAGCAATATGGCCGCGACCAGACCGATGCCCGCTCGGATATATATGCGCTGGGGGCGACCCTGCACCACCTGCTCACCCACCGCGACCCCGGCCTCAACCCCTTCAACTTCGGCCCCATCCGCGATGTAAACCCCAGCGTGCCACTGGTGGGGGAGCAGGCGATCCTCAAGGCGGTCAGCACCGATGCGGCGGCCCGCTGGCCGGATGTTGCCAGCTTCAAGCGGGGGATGCAAGGCCAGCCTGAAACAAAAGCGGCGAACAAACCGACTAAACAGCAACGCCCGCCCGCCGCCAGCGGCCCGTTGACCAGCGAACGACGCAAGCGCGAGGATGTAGCCGCCGCCGCGGAGCGGGCTTTGGTGCGCCCCCGCCTTGTGCTGTCCTCCAGCGAACTGGATTTCGGGGTGGTGCGCCCCGCCGAGGCTAAAGCGCGGCGCAGTGATGTGGGGCTGGTGCAGCGACATATGAAGGTCAGTCTGGTAAACAGCGGGGGCGGGGCGTTGGTGGGGCGGGTGCAGCCCAACAAGCCATGGCTACAGGCCGACCTCGACACCTTCGACACCGCAAGGGGGGGCAACGTGCGTAGCATTGACGTGGCCCTGCGCCCCGAACGTCTGCCCCTCGTGCGTAAACGGATGCCCATCGCCAACGTCTACCGCCCGCTGGTACGGTTGGTGCGGCGGGGGGTGGATAACCACAACGTGCGCCCCCTGTTGCTGGCGGCGGTAGCCTTCTGCGCCCTGCTCGTGGTCGCGGGGGTGTTCGGGGGTTGGGTCGCCCTCGCGCTCATCCTCGGCCTCATCCTGCTGCCCCAGCTATTGGTGGCATGGTACGCCGCCCACGTCTACCTCTACGTGCCAGTCGCGGGAGAGCAGGTTGCCAGCCTGAACATCATCAGCAACGGCGGCGAACGGGCCATCAAGGTGCGAGCCAAGTCCATCCCCACCCGCTGGCAGCAGGTGCGCGGCTACGCCCTGCTCACCACCGCGCTCACCCTTGAAGCGGCCAGCGCGGCCCTGCTCATCTGGCAGCAACTGGGCGGCTGGCTGCTTCCCGACCCCAGCGTGGTGCTGCGCTCGTGGTTCGGCGGATAGCCTTATACACAGAACAATCCAATATCCAAAATCCAAAACCTAAAACCTAAAAGGGGGTAACTATGGCAGAATCTGACCCATTGGTGGGGAAGGACATCGAGTTTTCGGGGTTGAATGCCTATATCAGTGAGGCGGACGGCCCCGGCCCGCACCCCGGCGTGCTGGTCATCCACGAAATATTTGGTCTCAATCACCAGATTAAGCACACCGCCGACCGCTTTGCCGCCGCCGGTTATACCGCGCTGGTGGTTGATATGTTTTCGCGGGGCCGCCGCGCCCTCTGCATCCTGCGCCTGACCGTGCAGATGTTCGTCCGCGATGGGCGGGGCAGCGGCTTCGACGACTTGCAGACCGCCCGCGCCTACCTCCAATCCCTACCTAGCGTAGACCCCAAGCGGGTGGGGGTGATTGGCTTCTGTTTCGGCGGCGGCTTTGCGATGATGATGGCCGTGCGCGACGAGGAGATGCGGGCCGCCAGCGTGTTCTATGGCCGCTCCCCCCGCCACCTCGATGAGCTTGCCAACGCCTGCCCAATTGTGGGTACATATCCGGAGAAGGACCTGCCCGGCGAGGGTGAGAAGGCCGCGCTCAAGGTGGCCGCCAAGCTGAAGCAGTACGACAAGCCCTTCAACATCAAGGTCTACCCCGGCACCTCGCATGGGTTCTTCAACGAGGAGAAGCCCGCCTACAATCAGCCTGCCGCTGACGATGCATGGCAGCGCACTATTGCCTTCTTCGACGAGTTCATTCGCCAACCCTAGCGTCGGCCTTTGACAATATCGCCAACCCGCATTACAATGGTGGCAGCAAATGTTACGGGCTAGCCAACTGAACTGGCCCCCAGCCAATCACAACTTAAGGAGGTAGCTAACAGATGGATATACTCTATCGCAAACCGCAAGATGGCGACGAGCAGGACGCTAGCCCATCCACCCGCCGCATGGATATGAGCGACATGGAATCCCAGCTAATCGGCGAGAGCGGGGCCGATGCGGTCAGCGCGGCAGAGGCGGGCACCTCTTCCACCGTCAATCAGGGGGGCGGGGCGGCAGATGACGCGGCCTCCCGCACTATGCCAGCCTCCTCGATGGCCGCCAGTGAGAGCAGTGCTGCCCCCAGCGGCGACCAATCCGTAGAATCCACCGAAGATTGGCACAAGCGCAGCAACGTGCCCCACTATGCCCTCGAACTCATTGCCCAGCACCTCAACCGACTGGGCCACCAAATTACCAGCCGCGACCTCGATGCCGCGCTGGACGAGGCGGGCTTCACTGTCAGCCCCGACCCCTGGCACAGCTATCAGGGCCGCCCCAGCCTTGCCGAGGGTGCGCTACATGAGTACCGTAACCGCGAGGAGGGCGGCTTCGTCAACCTCAGCCCCATCAGCAGCATCGGCACCTATGTCGCCCCCGTATCCGCGATTGAGAGCCAGCCTGAAATGGTGCCCCCCACCAGCCCCAGCCTGATGGATGAGCCGCTGGCCCAGATAAACGCGGAGGCTAGTGGCGACGCACACCCCGGTGCGACCGATAGCATGGGCAGCGATATGGGCGACGTACACCCCGCTGCCACAGACAGCATGGGCATGGGGATGGGCGAGGAACAACCGGCTGCCACCGACAGCATGGGCGAGGAACACCCCGGTGCGACCGACAGCATGGGCGCGGGGATGGGCGAGGAACAACCGGCTGCCACCGACAGCATGGGCATGGGGATGGGTGACGCACAACCGGCTGCCACCGACAGCATGGGCGCGGGGATGGGCGAGGAA
>JBBSEE010000291.1:0-4654 GCA_038239995.1 Chloroflexia bacterium
CCTCAACGCTTTCGAGGCGGCCAAGCTGCAAATGGACTATCGCGCCATTGGTCACGCCATCTTCACCGACCCCGAAATCGGCAGCGTGGGGTTGACCGAGCAGCAGGCGCGGGCACAGGGACTGGATGTTGCCACCGTCGTTACCCCTTTCGCCGACATTGCCAAAGCTAGCTTGATTGGTGAGACGCAAGGGTTCATCAAGCTGGTCGCTGACCGCGCTCATCACAAGGTGATTGGCTGCCACATCGTGGGGGCGGATGCCGCTAACCTCGTCTACGATGCGGTTATGCTGGTGAGGAGCGGCGACACCATCCACCAGCTAGCCACCAGCCTCGGCCTGTTCCCCACCCTGCAAGAGGGGATGCAGCAGACTGCGGCCCAGTTGCTACACAAGGTTGCGCCTGCATCAATTGGCGGCGCGTTCGTCACCGCCCCTGCTCATCATCGCGGCGTGGGTAGATGACAAGAAAGAGATACCGATGCCAGACATCCAGAATAGTGCCTCATCCCCCGGCCTGACCATCACATGGTTCGGCCAAGCCACCTTTTTGCTTGAGGGCAGTGACGGCAGCCGTATCCTGATTGACCCGGTGCTGCCCGACCTCGGCTATCTGCTACCCGACTTTGGCCGCCTCGATGCAGTGCTAGTCACCCATCTACACCGCGACCACAACTACGTCGCCGCCGCGCCCGATAGCCTGCACTTGATTGGCCTCGACCCTGAAGGCCACTTCCAGCCCATCCGTGAGAGGGTGGGAGGTGCGAATGTCTACGATGTGGCGGCATATCATGACCGCGTGCAGGGGGCGGAGCGGGGTGAGGATGCGCTATGGGTGGTGGAGATAGACGGCCTGCGCCTACTGCATATGGGCGATTTCGGCCAGCCGGAGTTGACCGACCAGCAACTCACCGCCATCGGTCAACCCGACATCCTGATGCTGCCGGTGGGTGGCGGCCCCACCATTGACGGCGCGACTGCCCACCACATCATCGCTCAATTGCGGCCCGCGCTGGTCATCCCCATGCACTATCTTACCGCTGCGATTGCCGTCCCGGTACGCCTCCAGCCGATTGACGATTTCCTCGGCCAGCCCGCCCCCGCCGCCGCGCCCCATACCATCACCGTCCGTAAGGGTGAGCTAACCGACAGCGCGGCCAAGATAAGGGTGATGAGCTACCAGTAGCTAGCGTTAAACCTACATCTTACGCCCGACGTTTTGATTACATCAACATCTTGCGCATGGCCCCGATTTGTGCTATAATCGGGGCGACTAAGTTAGACCGATATATAACTGGAAGTGAGGAGCAGAGCAGATGAGTGACGACCCAGCGGCCAAGAGCGCGGCTTTGGTGGAGGAGTTTATCACCGCGCGGTTTGAGTTCAGCCCCACCTTCGCCTCGATTACCGGCCTGCACGAGTTCGATGGGCGGGTGGCCGATTATAGCAGCGAGAGCATCAGCAAGCGGTTGCAGCAGCTACACGGCTTCTTCGACCGCATCAACGCGCTGGATGCCAGCGGCCTCGACCCCATCGCTGCCTACGACCTGAAACTGGTCAAGTTCGCTTGCGAGAGCGAAATCTTCTCCTACGAGGGGATGAAGGTACACGAAACCTTGCCCCTGCTGTATAGCACGAGCATCAGCGTCAGCCAGTACGTGAAGCGCGACTATGCGCCGCTGGGCGAACGGGTGGTGTCGCTGATTCAACATCTCCGCGCCGTCCCCTTCGTGCTGCAAACCGCCGAGGCCAACCTGCGCCGCGACCTTGCCAAGCCGGTGCTGAACATTGCGATGGGGATGTTCAGCGGGCAGATTACCTATCTGAACGGGGAACTGACTGAGCAGGTGCAGGCGGTAGGCAACCAAGAGTTGCTCGACCAGTTCGCCACCGCCCGCGATGAGGCGGTGCGTGCCCTCCGCGCCTTCATCGCCCAGTTGCAGGCCCGCGAGGCCACCGCTAGCGACGATTTTGCGATTGGCCGCGACCTCTATGTGCAGATGCTGAAGTACAACGAGATGGTGGAGATGCCGCTCGATGAGGTGCTGGCCATGGGCGAGGCCGACTTGCAGCGCAACAAGCAGCGGCTGCAAGCGGTGGCCGCCCAGATTGACCCCAACCGTGAGGTGCGCGAGATTGTCGCCGAGATGGGCAAGCAGCACGCCCCCGCCGCCAACCTGCTGGCCGAGACCCGTGAGACGCTGGAGCGCATTCGCCAGTTCCTGATTGATAACCACGTCGTCACCGTCCCCAGCGAGGTGCGGGCATTGGTGGAGGAGACCCCGCCATATATGCGCTGGGCCTTCGCCTTCATGTCCTCCCCCGGCGCGTTGGAGCAGAAGGCCGACCAAGCCTATTACTATATCACCCTGCCCGACCCCACGTGGCCGCCAGAGAAGCAGGACGAGTGGCTAACCAAGTTCGACTACTACTCGCTAGACGACATCAGCATCCACGAAACCTACCCCGGCCATTACGTCAACTTCCTGCACATGAAGCTCGCCCCCAGCAAGGCGGCCAAGCTGTTCCGCGCCACCAGCTTCGTGGAGGGTTGGGCGCACTATTGTGAGCAGATGATGATAACCGAACTCGGCTTCGGCGGCGACCACTGTCACGAACTGGCTCAGTTGCTGGAAGCACTGGTGCGCGATGTCCGCTATGTGGCCGCCATTGCGATGCACACGCAGGGGATGAGCGTAGATGAGGCCACCCAGCGGTTCATGGACGATGCCTACATGGAAGAGGCGACCGCGCGGGCCGAGGCGATGCGCGGCACCTTCGACCCCGGCTACCTTGCCTACACCCTCGGCAAGCTGCAAATCCTCAAGCTGCGTGAGGACTACAAGGCGGCGCGGGGCGACCAGTACAGCTTGCTGGACTTCCACGACCGCTTCCTCAGCTTCGGCAGCCCGCCAATTGCCCTACTCCGTCCCCTCGTCCTCGCTGCTGAGGTATGAGCGATGAGGGCATGAGGCAACAAGCCCCAGCGGGGGTTGGGAGAGATGCACCCTACCATCAAACTAAAAGCCCCCAGCGGGGGTTTGGGGGAGAAAAGCTGACTGGCGATTAGGCCAGACAATTCCACTATTGACAAGGAGATTACCGATGAGCGAACACGCCCGCGCGGCTGCGCTAATTAACGAGTATCTTGACCGTTCCTTCGACTTCAACCCCGGTGCGGCGGTCTGGATGGGCCTACACGAGTACGATGGCCGCGTCCCCGACCTCAGCCGCGACCGCATCGAGCGGCGCATTATCGAACTGGAACACTTCCACGACCAGTTCAACGAAATCATCGGCGCGGAGCAAGCTGCCGCTGATGACCCCGCCCATGAAGCGATGGATGCCGCCACCATGTACGACCTGCGCCTTGTGCTATTCGACGGCGAACGTGAATTGTTCGACCTCAGCGAACGCAAGTTGCACGAGCAGATGCCGATTGTCTACTCCGGCGCGTTCGATGTGACTACCTACATCAAGCGTGACTACGCCCCCTTCCCCGCCCGCGTCCGTTCGGTCATCACCGCGCTGGCCGATGCCCCCAGCGTGCTGGAGCAAGCCCGCGCCAACTTGCAAGAGAGCCTCCCCCGCAGTGCCGTAGAGGTCAGCTTGCGGGTATTCGAGGGCTACGTCAGCTACTTGCAGAACGAGCTAACCGCGGTGGTGAAGCCGGGAGTCAACCCCCGCATCTTTGCTGAGTTCGAGCAGGCCCGCGATGCTTCGGTGGCCGCCCTGCAAGAGTTCGTGGACTGGCTGAAGGGCAAGCAGGATGCCGCCCATGACAACTTCGCCCTCGGCGAGGCCCTGTTTGCCAAGCTGCTCCACTACTATGAACTGATTGATATGCCGATTAGCGCGGTGCTGAAGGTGGCCGAGGCCGACCTGAAGCGCAACAAGGACCGGCTAGACCAACTCGCGAAGGAGATGGATGCAACCCTGACCGTGCCGCAGCTAGTCAAGAAGCTGGGCGCGAACCACCCCAGCAGCGAGGAACTGGTGCCCAAGGGTCAAGAGACGCTGGAGCGCATCCGCAAGTATATCATCGAACACAAGATTATCAGCATCCCCAGCGAGGTGCGCTGCGTGGTGGAGGAAAGCCCCGCCTTCCTCAGTTGGAGCTTCGCTTCGATGGATACCCCCGGCCCATTCGAGGATGTCGCCACCCAAGCCTTCTACTATCTCACCCGCCCCCAAGCCGATTGGCCGCAGGAGAAGCAAGACGAGTGGCTAAGTCAGTATGCCTACCACATCCTCGATGTTATCTCCGTCCACGAGGCGTACCCCGGCCACTATGTGCAGTTCTTGCACATGAAGTATGCCCCCAGCCGCGCCGCCAAGTGCGTGTACGCTACTACCTTCGTGGAGGGCTGGGCGCACTACTGCGAGGAGATGATGGTGGTGGAGCAGGGCTTCGGCGGCGATGACCCACGCACCGAGATTGCCCAGTTGCTAGAAGCCCTCATCCGCAACGTGCGCTTCACTTCGACCATCAAGATGCACACGCAGGGGATGAGCGTGGAGCAGGCCACCCGCGACTTCATCGAGAAGGCCTACATGGAGGAGGCTAGTGCCTACGCCGAGGCGATACGCGGCACCTTCGACCCCGGCTACTTCGCCTACACGGTGGGCAAGCTGCAAATCTTCAAGCTGCGCCGC
>JBBSEE010000292.1:0-4654 GCA_038239995.1 Chloroflexia bacterium
CTAACTTATCCACGCGGCCCAGCGGTATCACGTACAGGGTCACGTCGAGGCTCTCGCGGGCGGGGACGGTCAGGGTGGCGGGTAGGGTGGGGTGGTCGCTCCAGCCCGCTACGTATACCATCTGGCTGTTGCTGGCGGGAGGCTGGTTGGGGTTGTTGGAGCCGCTATAGTTGGGGCCAGTATAGTCGGCGATGCTGTAGCCGCCGGTGGGGCGACTACTGGCGGCCAGACTGGCGAGCGTGGCACGCATCGCCGACTGCTGTAGCTGGGTGCTGGACTGACTATTGCCATACATATAATAAGGCGAGTAATAGCCACCCTGCCCGGTATACCCCATCAGCCTCATCGTCAACTCCATGGAGCCGAGGTAAGCGGTATCCACGCTCACCTCCTTGCTTTCGCCCCCAGCAAGGTCGAAGGGAGTACCGCTATCCATATTGCGGCCCGGCGCGAACACCACGATGTCCTTATACTTCTGGTCGGAGACGTTCTTAATCCTCACCTTGATGGTCTTGCCGTCCAGCGT
Organism: Chloroflexia bacterium; assembly: GCA_038239995.1. Taxonomy (GTDB): domain Bacteria; phylum Chloroflexota; class Chloroflexia; order QHBQ01; family QHBQ01; genus QHBQ01. The sequence goes on from JBBSEE010000292.1 coordinate 527, forward strand.
GACCGTGCCGCTGAACTGGGGGCTGAGTTTGATGGTATCCACCACCGCAAACTCCCGCGCCGACCAGTTGGCGATTTCGAGGTTAGTCACCGCGTTGGGGCTGCCCAGTTGCAGGTCGAGTTGGCGGCTGGGGTCGAGGGTGGCACGGTTATAGTTGTAAGCATTCTCGTCGGATTGGGCGAGGGCGGTATCGCTGAGTTGCACGCTATAATTGGTGTGGCCGGGGGAGAACAGGTTGTAGTTGCCCATGATGGTGGCCGCGCCGCTCTCCCCGCTGCCGAACACTAGGGTGGCGCGGCTAACCAGCACATCACCGCCGTGCGCTTGATAGCCGATGATGTAGAAGACCACCGCGAACAGGGTGGTAATCGCGGGGATAGTCGCCCACGCCAGTTCGCGCCGCCTGAGTAGGCGCAGCAGCATATAGTTGAGCGGGCCGACCACGAGGATGTAGAGTAGCAGCACCACCAGCAGCAGGGTGGGCGAGGGAAGGGCGAGTTGGGGGGCTTGGCCGAGTGAGCCGTAATAGCTGGTGCTGCTATCGCTAGCCCCGCTGAGGCTGGAGCCATTGTTGTGTTCCGCGAATAGCGTCTGCCACAGCTTGGGGTAGCCGTTCCACGCCCGCAACGCGCTGAGGTTGGGGTCCACCCCGATGTAAGTGACCCGCCCCGCCCCGTAATCGCGCTGGGCCAGCAGAGGAACACCGTCGGCAGTGGCGGCCAGCACGCGGACGTTAGGCTTGGCGGTAGCGTTGCCAATCACCACGGGCGCGAACAGGGTAATCGGCTCGGTGGTGGTAAGCACGCGGGCGAAGGGGCTGAGGTCGTTGACTTGGCGGGGTTGACCGGCCACACTGACCGGCAGCAGGTCGCGGAGGGCGGTGGGGTTGACCAGCGGGTCGCCGGATACCACAAGGTCGCCGCCATTGGCTATCCACGTGCGGAGGGCCTGCTGCTGGGCCTCGGATAGCTGGCTGGTGTCGGCGGCGGCGATGACCAGCGCGTCCAGCCCATCCAGCGCGGTGGCGAGGGGAGGTAGCTCATCGAGGCCGATGTGGGCGACCACGGCATCCAGCCGTCCACGATAACCGTTGGGAGGGGGGGGATAGTAGCCCAACTCCACCCCGCTGAGGCCGTTCATCGCCCCGCCGTCGCTGCCCAATACCGCCAGCAGGAAGCTAGGGCTGGTCACATACTTTAGCTCCACATCTTGGTTGAGGTACTCGGTATCGCCCTGCCGTAGGGTGATAGTGGCGCGGTTGCCCAGTTGATTGCTGCGGGCGTACAACCACACCTGCTTGCGCGAGTGGCCGGGCAAGGTGAGGTCGCGGTGGGAGGCTTGACCACTGAGAGTAATCGCCAGCGTGCCACTGCGGTCCGCGTCGCCGTCGTTGCTGACCGTCACCTGCACCGCGAACCACTCGCCGCTGCGGTAGTAGCTCTGGAAGCCCGCCTTTAGCTCCAGCTTCAGGTTGGGGTCGTCGGCGGCGTGGGCTAGCACGGGCCACAGCAAAGCCAGCAGCAGTCCTGCCGCCGCCAGCTTGAGCGTGGCTGTGCGCTTAGGTGTCAAAGAAGTCATCGCGGGGGCGGTGAACCGGCTGGGCTTGGACGGCGGTGGGGGCTTCGAGCATCGCCCCGCCCCGCCGGTTCACATACTTGTCGTAGGCGGAAAGCCAGTCAATAATATCGTTATCCCACTGTGCGGCTTCGCGGGCGCGGTGGGCTTCGAGGCGGGTGGTAATCTCCTGCTGCACCCCGCGCGGGTCGGGTAGGTCGCGGAACACGAAGGCAGTGGCCTCGCCGGGGGTCTTAATCACCACCGTGCCGAAGTTGAGTATCATCGCTAGCGGGCTGACGATGTTATAGCTGACATCGGTGATGCGCCCGAACATCGTCTCGGTAACTACCTCGTAGCCGCCCAGCGGTCGCTTCTCCACCGTCATCACCCGGTCATGGGTGAGGCTGTACTTGTCGTTGCGCCAGTCCTCATAAACGTACCATATAAAGAAGAGGACGGGCAGGAGAGCGACAATCAGCACCCAGCGTATCACACTGACGACCGTGTCGAGGATGCCGCTTCCCGCGGGGGCCGCCTCAGCGGGGCTGGATAGCAGGTAGGGGTCGGCGGGCATGGGCGCGGGTGGCGCGGGGCTGGTGAACATAGTGAGCAATATCGCAGTCACGATAATCAGCAGGATAATCCCCAGTGGGGCTAGCTCGGCCTTGAGCAAGAATATCCAGTGCCGATGCCAGACTACGGTTTCGCCCTGCCGTTGGGCGGTGAAGGGGAAGATGATGTTGGCGCGGCTCATCCCCTCCTCGCGGGGGGCGGTGTAGGGGGCTTCCATGGGCTGGTCTTCGGGGTCTTGCGTCCCGCCGCTGACCCGCTCCAGCAGCACCTTGCGTCGTCGCTCTTCGCGGGTAGGTAGGGCCTCTTGATTGATAATCTGGCGCACCGAAAGGATGCGTTCACGCAGGCGGCGGGGGTTGGGTAGCACGTCGAAGCTGAGTACCCCTAGCCCGGCGGTGTCCAGCGCGAGACTGCCGAAGTTGAGGAATTGGGCAAACCGACCGGGGAACTCGATCCGCACGTTATGCACCTTGTTCATCGGGGCTTCACTGCGGGTCTCCCGCACCCCAACCACCTTGTCCAAGAAGATGACCCGCTGATTGGTGAGGATGAAGTAGTCGTTGGTCCAGTCGAAGATGTGCCAGAGGATGATGAAGGCGGGGGGGAAGCTGATAATCAGGATGATGATGGTTCGCAACAAGGAGGGCAATTCGATGGGCAGCAGCAGCACGAGGCCGAGCAGGAAGTTGAACACAAGGTCAACGATGAGTGACCGTCCCGCGTGCAGCACGATGGAGAACCAGTGGCGGCGGGTCTCCTCCACCACATATTCTTTGGGCCGCAAATCCCGAATGTGGGGATTAGCGATACCGGGCGGGTTGACGCTGCTCATCTTGCGCTCCTAGACGCACTACGGATAGGCTGATTACGCTCTATCATACAACATTATGTCATGTTCGTCAATACGCGCCCCGCCCGCTGATGAGGGCGGGGACGGTGCGGAGCATAATCTTCAAGTCCAGCCCCAGCGACCAGTTTTCCGCATAATAGAGGTCCAGCTTGACCATCTCCTCGAAGCTGAGGTCGCTACGCCCGCTGACTTGCCATAGGCCGGTGATGCCGGGGGTGATGCTGAGGCGTTGCCGCGCCCAATCGTCGTACTGCGCCACCTCGTCGGGGATGGGGGGGCGGGGGCCGACGAGGCTCATCTCCCCCTTCAGCACGTTGAAGATTTGGGGCAGTTCGTCAATGCTGAGTTTGCGGATGATGCGGCCTACGGGGGTGCGGCGGGGGTCGTCACGCATCTTGAAGTGGATACCCTCACGGTCGCTGCGGGCCAGCAGTTCGCCCTTGCGCTGCTCTGCGTCAAGGTACATGGAGCGGAACTTGTAGAACTTGAACACCTGCCCATCCTTGCCCACCCGCTCTTGGCTGAACACGATTGGCCCCGGCGAAGTCAGCTTAATCGCCAGCGCGGTGAGCAGCAGCAGGGGGGAGAAGACGATGAGGGCGATAAGGCCGAGGACAATATCCATACTGCGCTTGAGCAGCAGGTTGTAGCCACGCAGCGAAACTTGCTTCACCCCCACCAGTGGCACCCCGTTGATGTCGTTAATCTGCACCTGATTGAAGCTCATCTCGAATAGGTCGGGCACCAGCTTGAAGTCCACCCCGGTGCGGCGACAGTGTTCGATGAGGGCGACGATAGTGTTGTGCTGGTCGGCGGGCAGGGCGATAATCACCTCTTGCACCGCGTGTCCGTCTACGGTGGCGGCAATGGTGTCAAGCTGGCCGAGGCAGGTGATGTCGTCATTGTAGCGGCGGTCAATCGGCACGCTCCAGAGGCGGTCATCGGGCTGGTCATCTACGTAGCCCACCAGTTTGTAGCCGAGTTCGGGCCGCTCCATCACTTCTTTCATGATGCGCTGACCGGCCCGCCCCGCCCCGGCGACCAGCACGCGGCGCACGTCAATCCCCCGCCGCCATAGGTAGCGACGTAGCAGCAAGGTGCCCAGCCGCCCCAGCCCGAATAGCAGCAGCATCGCCAGCCATGCGTAG
>JBBSEE010000293.1:0-4630 GCA_038239995.1 Chloroflexia bacterium
AGCTTGCGGGCATCGTTGGGGGTGTCGCCATCGTAGGTATAGGTCTTAATCTCCGCATCCAGCGCGGTGATGAGGTCATGCAGGCCCGCGAGTTGGTCTTGGGCCAACGCCTTAGTGGGGAACAAGTACAGGGCGCGGGTGGTCGGTTCGCGCAACACCGCATCCAACACCGGCAGATTGTAGCACAGGGTCTTGCCGCTGGCGGTGGGGGTGACGACCGCCACGTGCCGCCCCCCCTGCACCGCATCCCACGCCTCGGCTTGGTGCGAATACAGGCGGTCAATCCCCCGCAACCGCAACGCCGCCGCCAGCGCGGGGTGCAAATCGGTCGGAAACGGGGCGGTAATCGCCGCCTGCGCCGCTATCTCCCGCCACGCGGTGATGCGCTCTTGCATCAGCGGCGCGGTGCGGAACTGGGTTAGCAATGTGTCAAGGTTCATAGTTTTATCCGAAGGTAGAAGGTAGAAGGTAGAATGATGTCACCATCATAACACCTGCTTGCCACGACTCCCCTCCCGGTGGGAGGGGCTGGGGGTGGGAGCGCGTCGCGTACTCGCCCTGCTCAACGGCGAACTCATATAAAAAGAAGAGGAGACTAGCGGGGGTCTGGGGGGTTGACCCCCAGTGGCTCACCCACCACCAAGCTAATCGCCCCGTCCACAGGCCATCATGCCCGCTTACGATTAGCCAATCGCTGCTTCACCAGTTGGGGGTCAACCCCCCAAACCCCCGCTAGTTTCCTCCCCCCTTGCGGTGGGGGCGGGGGTGGAGGTGGAGGTGGCCCACCCTGCTCGACTGCGAACTCCTACTACATTCTAGATTCTACCTTCTACCTTCGCTACAGCCAGCCTCGGTCGCGCAGCACTTGCCGCCCTAGCTGGGTCTCCAGCACCTCGTTGTCGGTGCCTGCGTTTTCGGGGCGATACTCGAACCGCGCCCGCTCGAACCATTGCACCAAATAGTCGCCCTCCTTAATCTCCTCGCTAATCGGGTAGCCGAATATCGCCACCCCACCGTGCGCCTGCCAGTAGGCGTAGAAACCGTGCTGGATCGAGTGCTTGGTGTCGGCGAAGTAGATGCGCGAGGGGTCGGGAGCGAAGAAGCGGGCGGGCACGAAGTAGCGACCGGCGGTCAGCTTGCTGCCCATCCGGGTGATGACCACCGGCTCTTGGCCCTGCTCGGCAATATCGGGGTGATATTCCAGCCGCACCCGCTCGAAGTATTGCACCTGCAAGCCATCCTCAGCGAACACCTCGGTGAGCGGATAGCCGAACACGCGCAGGCCATCGTTCTGCTGCCAGAAACGGAGGAACTCGCTGCTCAAGTTGTGGTGAGTCTCGGCGAAATAGAGGGTCGAAGTGGGCGGTGCGGGGAAGGTGGCCGCATCGAAGGCAGGGTCAACTGGGTCGGTGGGCAACGGCTTGTGCGCGGGGGGCTGGGTGGGGGTGGCGGGCGGCTGGTAGGCGATGCTGGTAAGGGTAGGCGCGTCGCTGCTGCCCGCTGCCACTACCTGCATACTTGCGCCGCTGCCCACGAAGGCGAGGCGGCGGGCGGGGCTACTATTGACCTGCTGCCAGCTTACCCCCCCATCGTAGGAGGCGTATACCCCCGCGCTGCTGGCGATATACAGGGTGGCGAGGCTACTGGGGGCCAGTCGGAAATCGCCAAGCGCGGTCACGAAGCTGGACACCTTGACCGCCGCCCAGTGTCTCCCGCTATCCGCGCTGGCGAACACCCGCCCATCGGTGGCGGCAAGGTAGGCGGTGGCGGGGGACAGCTCATCGGCAACCAGACCGAGCGCAGGCGGGGCGGGCTGCGGCGCGAGTACCAGCGCAACGGGGTCGAGGTCATCAGGCAGGCCCAGCGACGCGCTGCGCCAGTTCAACCCCCCGTCAACGGAGCGGTACACGCTGGCTTGGGGGTGATTGCCCACCAGCGCGAACAGGGTGGAGGGGGCGGTAGGGTCAACCGCGAGGCGGGTGGGGGCGGCGGGCAAGCCATTACCGGCCAGCGGCTGCCATGTCGCCCCCCCATCGCGCGACTGATAGCCTCCACCGAGGCTGCATCCGACGTACAAAGTGGTAGGTTGATTGGGGTGCGGGGCGAACGAGGTGAGCGGGCCACAACGCACATCGTCACGCCGCTGCCACGAAGCCCCGCCATCGTCGCTGCGGTACAAGCCGCTGGCGGTGGCGGCCAAGATGTGGCCCTGATTGAGCAGCAGGTCATTTATTGGCCCGCCGTCGAGGTCGGCCCCCATCGTCGTCCATCGCCCATCGCTGCCCGCGCGATCGAGACGGGAGCCATGCGCGGCGAAGGTGTATTGCTGGCTACCGCTCTCATCGCGCACAAACCCGACCGCCAGCGCGTCAATCTGGTCGGGGCCAGACAGGGCGACGGTTTGCCATGCGTCACCCTGTAGCTGCATCAACCCCGCCTCACTCGCCAGCCACGCGCCATTCGCGGTAGCGACCAGCTGATGCACTGGCGCGGCGGGCACATCAACCAGCGGAGTCCAGCTATTGCCCGCGTCTGCGCTCATCTGCAATCTGCCGTTGAACTGGGCGTACAGGCCGCTGGGCAACAGGGCGATGAACTGGCATTCGCCTGCTTCGCCCAGCGGGGTCCAGTTACCCCCATCAGCGGAGACGAACAGACCCAGCGCGGTGGCGGCGTATATTTGGTGGGTGCTAGCGTTGACCGCCAGCGCGTTGACCGCCAGTCCCCTGCTCGCCCCCGCCGCGTCTATCAGACCAGTGAGCGGGCTGACCGTGCCCTTGTCCAGCCGCCACAGCCCCGCCGCATCGCCGATATAGACTTGTTCGCCATCCACAGCGAGGCTGGTGGGTCGCTGCCCCGCGAGCGCAGCTAGCTGCCACGTTCCGCCGCCATCCCGACTACGGAACAAGCCGCCATCGGCAGCGGCATACAAGGTGGGCGGATTGGCTTGGTCAATTGCCAGTGCGTAGGCGGCACGGCTAGCCCCCGCACTGAGGCTGGGCTGCCAGTTAGCCCCGTCACTGCTGCGGAACACTCCACCAGCAGCGGCGGCGTACAGGGCATTACTCTGTGGGTCAACGATTATGGCGTGGACAGAAACCCCCGCCAGCCCAGTCTGCTGCCACGACTTGCCCGCGTCGCCCGACTTATACACCCCGTTCGCCGTCGCTGCGTACATCGTCCCCGCTGGGCTGGCGAAGGCGACTGCGTAGCTGGCTAGCGGCAGGCCGCGCGGGGCAGCCTGCTGGGCGCGGGAGGCGGATAGGCTGAGGCTGACCAGCAACAGGCTGGCAATAATGGCAATGGGCAGGATGCGCTTGGGCAAATCAGCCCTCCCCTAGCAGCTTGTCGAAGCTGACCGCCGGTATCTGGTAATAGCCGTGCCGCCGATAGAACTCAATCGCCCGCGCGTTGTGTTGCATCGCGATGAAGTTGATAGCGGCATAGCCGCGCTCACGAGCGTAGCCTTCGATGTAGGCAAGGAATTGCCCGCCAATCCCCCGACTGCGCCGCGCGGGGGCAACGTAGAGTTCGTCCAGCAACAGTAGCAACCCGCCATACTCGCTACTCCAGAAGGGAAACAACAGTGCATAGCCAACCACCGCATCGCCGTCCAACGCCACGAGGCCCGCGCCGTTACGCGCATCGGCATCGAGGTGGGCAAAGGTGCGGGCAATCTTATCGTCGTCCAACCCGCGAATGCCATCACCCTCATCGTACAGGCCGTGCATCAGGCGGGCAATCGCCGGTCGCTCATCGGGGCGGTGGGGGCGGAAGGTTAGGTCCGTCATGAGGACTGCTCCACCCGAAGCACATCAGCCGTCACAAATCGCCCCCCATCGAACCCCAGCCTCACCCCTTCGCAGTAGCCCACCGCCCCGCCCCAGCTAGCATGGTCGGCATCGGGCAGGCAGCCAATCGCCCCGGCTTCGATGATGCCGCCGTGACTGATAATCAGGGCGGCGGCTCCGTCCGGTATCTTGCTCACGGTGCGCCCCCACAATGCGGCAAGGCGGTCGGCGTAGTCGGTGGTGGCCCGACCCAAGTGGTAGGCGCGGGCGTAAGCGGCGTACCCCGCCTCCCAGCCCCCCACCTCCGCCTCTACCGCCGCGCCGAACATGGCAAGGGGGGGCAGTTGCTCATCCACCGCGAAGCCCATCGCGATTGCGGTCTCGAAGGCGCGGGCGAGGTCGCTGGTCACCACACGGACGAACGGCCCCATCCCCTCCCCCACCCGCCGCGCGAGGCTGACCCCCGCTTGGTTGAGGTGGTCGCCCGGCTTATGCCGCATCGTGTGGCGGCGCACTTCGAGATAACGCACTATCCCTTACTCCCCTCACCGCCTTCTAGGCCGAGCAGGTCGGGCAAGCGGCGTTTGTTCTGTAGCACGGTGTAGATTTCGTTGCGCGATATGGGTGCCGCCCAAATCTTCTCCGCCGCCCGCGCGTAGGAACGCCACAAACTCTGCTTGCGGTTCACCCACCCCGCCCGCGGCCACGGCCAAACCGCAAGACCGAGCGGCACGTATCGCTGCATCGAGGGCAGGGCCACCCCCGGTTCGCGCCAGAGGGTGGGGTCATCCACCAACAGTTCGATTTCGCCGCCCCGCCATGTGCCGATGCAGGCCAGC
>JBBSEE010000294.1:0-4629 GCA_038239995.1 Chloroflexia bacterium
AATTATATCATAGCGGCTTTGTCGAGTGAGGTGAAAGGTGGTAAGATGAGGTCATGAACAATCAGCAGATTTTTCGCGCCCTAGCCGAGGCGATTGCCGAGGATGGGCGAGCCGCGCTGGGCACAGTGGTGGCGACGCGAGGTAGCACCCCGCAGAAGGTGGGAGCCAAGCTGCTCATCCGCGCCGACGGGCAGAGCAGCAGCGGCACGCTGGGGGGAGGGTGCGTCGAGGCGCAGGTGTGGCAAGATGCCATCCGCGCCCTAGCGAGCGGGCAGCCTCACTTCGCCCGCTACGAACTGACCGACGATTACGCGGGCGACAACGGCATGGTCTGTGGCGGGGCGATGGACATCCTCGTGGACATATGGCCCGCCGCCGACCTAGAACTGGCGCAACGGGTGGCCGACGAACTGGCGGTGGGGCGCACTTGCCTGCTGACGACCATTGTCGAGGGCGACGGCGTGGGTGGCAAGCGACTCAGCGGCGGGGCGGGTGACGAACGTTGGGCGATGGCCCGCAACTTCAGCCTGCCGCATGAGGCAGTGGATGAAGCCCAACCCACCCCCCACCTCAAGAGCCTGCCAGCGACCAGCGACCAGCGACCAGCGACCATCTTCCACGAGCCGCTGGGGGCGCAGGCCGCGCTCATCATCGTGGGGGCGGGACACGTGGCCCAAACCTTGTGCCAGCTTGCCAGCTTTGCGGGGTTTGCGGTCACGGTGGTGGACAACCGCGAACGGTTCGCCAGCGCGGAACGCTTCCCCACCGCCGCGCAGGTGCTGGCCGCCGACATTGACGCGACCCTGCCCCACCTGCCCATCGGCCCCCACACCTACATCGTGATTGTCACGCGCGGACACCAGTTCGATGAGGGGGCGTTGCGGCTGGTGGTCAACTCGCCCGCCGCCTACATCGGGATGATTGGCAGCCGCCGCAAGGTGCTGCTGGTCTACCAGCGCATGGTCGCCGACGGCTACGACCCCGCCCTCCTACGCCGCATCTACGCCCCGCTGGGCTTGGAGATAGGCGCGGAGACGGTGGAGGAGATTGCGGTCAGCATTGTGGCCGAGCTAATCAAGGTGCGGCGGCGGGGGGCGGAGGCCGAGGTCCAGCACATGAACGGTGGGCTGGCACATTATCTGCGCGAGGCGTAATCGGCGGGCGTATCTATGTCCCATAGCGTGGCCCGGTCGGCCACCTCCACCCGCAGCACCTCATCACCGATGAGCGCCCGCAAGCCGCCGGGGGTATCCACCACAGCGGCCAGCACTTTGTCGCGCACAGAGAGGGGGATGACCAGTGGGTGGCCCTCGACCCCGCCCACAATTGGCAAGGTGGGCCGCATCGCCCCCGCCCCAAAGTATGCGGCGGTCACATCGGCAATTGTGGCGGGGGCAATCTCTGGCTGGTCGCCCAGCAGGATGAGGTAGCCATCCGCCACCCCCGCGATGCTCAGACCGCGCTGCACCGAGCCAAGCATCCCCGCCGCCCAATTTTCGTTCACCACTACGCGCAGGGGCAAGTCCGGCCACTGCTCTTTGGACAAAGTTGGCACGATTGCCCCCGCCCCACTGCCCAGTACCACTATCACCTCAGACAGGGGCAAGTTAGCCGCTACAAGCTGGTCAATCACCACTTGCAGCATGGTGCGCCCCCCCCACCATGCCAGCAACTGCTTCGCCCCCATCTCGCCCATCCGCCGCGACTCCCCCGCCGCCAGCACCAGCGCGGCGAGGGCGTGGCGGGGGTTAGGTTCAGTGGGCTGATTGGTTTGATGCTGTCTCATATGTTCACTATCTTTGCGCTAATAACGAAGGGGCAGCCGCCAACGGATTGCAAACCTAAGTTTCGTGCAAACCGATAGCTGGGAAGAGGCACGGGGGTCTGGGGGGTGGCCCCCCGCGGCTGTCCTGCACAGAAGTTAATCGTCGCATCGGCGCGGCACGGTGACTAGCTTACGACTAGCAATCCGTCCCGTCACCAGCTGGGGGTCAACCCCCCAGACCCCCACGAGTTTCCTCCTATTTTTCGTTTGCACCAAATAGGAGTAACGCATTACCATTTACCATTCACCAATCATCACTAACTCAAACCTCAAACCTTCTTTCGCCTCAACCGCCAGACCACCCCCACCGGATAGCCGAGCATCTTGGCGACATCGCCGACCACGCGGATGAGGGGGACGAGGGCGGCGGCTTGGAGGCGGGCGGCGGGGGGGCGGGGGGGGAGATACTTGGCGAGGCGGCGGTAGGGGGTGGCCGTGTACGCCCCCGCACCGAGGCCGAGCAGCAGGCCGCCCCAGCCGCGCCATTGGGGACGCACAATGGGGATGAGCAGCAGAGGTGGCAAGCTGGCGTAGGTGAGGTAGCGGACAAGGTGACGCTTGCGCCACAAGTCCGCCTTGCCGTCCCCCCGCGCGTAGTGGTAATACTGTCGCCAGAAGTCACGCAGGCTGCGGCGGGGGCGGGCGTAGGCGACCGCGCGGGGGGCGAAGACGAAGCGTGCCCCTTGCCGCTGCATCGCCATCGCAAAGACCAAATCCTCGCAGTAATCCAGCCATTCGGGGAAGCCGCCCGCCCGCTGCCATGCGTCCTTGCGGAAGGCGATGCTGCGCCCAGCAGGCAGAAACTTAGCGGGTTTGACATCGGCCAAATCCGGCAATATCGTCGCCCCCAACGCCATCTCAAAGGTCGTCTGAGGGTCGGGGGCGAAGAAGCCACTGACCACATCCACGCTGGAGTCGGCGAAGGGAGTGGTGAGCGCGGCCAGCCAATCGAGGTCGAGCCGCACCCCGCCATCGGTGCTGGCGATGAGCGGGCCACGCGCGGCGGCGATTGCCACGTTGCGGCCATGCGATATGCCCTTGCCCCCACCATCCAGCACGCGCAAGGGGAAGTGGCGGGCCAGCGCGGCCAGCACGGTGGCAGTGTCGTCGCTGCTGCCGTCGTTCACCGCCACGATTTCGTCGGGGGGGCGGCTCTGCGCGGCAATCGAGGCGAACAGTGCGGGCAGACTATCCGCCTCGTTCCGCAGGGTCATAATCAGGGAGACGGGTTCGCTCATGAGGGGAAGAAGGTTTGGCCGCGCCGCATGACCTCATCGTACCAGCCCTTGATGAGGTCATGCAGCCGCTGGATGTAGGCGTTGTAACCGGACACCGTGCCGCCCGCGCTGGCCGGTTGATAGGCGGGCACGATTTGGCTGATGGTGCGAATGTGGTTGCTCAGATACACCCCCTGCTTGAAGTGGTTGCCCCAGTCCACCAGCCCCTGCTCCCACGTATCGTAGCTCTTCAGTTGGCCGTCCGCGCTCAGGTTGCCCCAGTTCTTGCGGTCATTCGCCCCCGCCGTCGTGCCATAGCTGCTCTCCAGCGCGAAGAAGGCGAGGGCGACCGCGGGGTTGACCCCATTATCGTTGCAGGCGTTGAAGCAGGCTTCCGCCTCCGGCAAGGCGGGGCTGTTCGCCGCCTGCAAAACCTCGCGGAACAGGCTCAGGTTGATGGTGGAGTTGGCATACACTGCGTAGTCGGGGTCGGGCACGATGATGCTTGGTGGCGCGGCGGTGACGTTGACCGGCTGGGGGTCCTCACGCAGGTAGGGGTGGATGTAGTTGTCAATCAGGTCCGCGAAGTAGTGGGGGTTCTCGAAGGCGGGGGCATAGACCGGCACGATTTGCAACATGGTGGTGCGCCCCGCATAGGCGGGCCGCTGGAAGCGGCGACACCATCCGTCCAGCCCATCCAGCCACGTGGCGAAGGTTTCATAGTCGCCGCCCTGCTTCAGGTTGCCCCAGTTGTGGCGGGGGCGAATCGCCGCGTCGGTGCCGAGGGTGGACTCGTGGGCGAAGAAGCTGAGGGCAATCAGCGGGTCAATGCCATAGCCAGTTATCTTGTCCCAGTAGGGGCGCAGGCTGGCGGGATTGTGGCTGCCGGTGGGGTCAGCCTCATCCCACACCGGACTGTCGGGGTGGCGGGCGAACACCTTGGCGAACTGGGCGAAGCTAATCGAGGGCGGGCCGTACAGGTTGTAGTCGCCCGCGTTGGGGTCGGCGACACGCGGTGGGGGGGGGTCGGGCATCAGGCTTGCTCCTCGTAGTTTACTGGGGGAAGAAGGTCTGCCCCCGCGCGATGACCGTATCGTGCCAGCCCTTAATCAGGTCATGCAGCCGCTGGATGTAGGCGTTGTAGCCAGCCACCGTGCCGCCAGTGCTGGCCGGTCGGTAGACGGGCACGATTTGGCTGATAGTGTTCAGGTTCTGGGTGGAGTAGGGAGGGATGCGGAAGTGGTTGCACCATTCCACCAGCCCTTGCGTCCATGTGTCGTAGAACTTGAGTTGGCCGTTCTCGCTCAGGTTGCCCCAGTTTTGGCGTACCTCCGCGCCGGGGGCGGTGCCATAGTTGCTCTCTAGGTTGAGAAAGGCCAGCGCGACCGCGGGGTTGACCCCGTTATCGGTGCTGGTGTTGTAGCAATCGTCCATTTCGGGGACAACCGGGCTGTGTGCGTTGGTCAGCACCTCGCGCCACAGGGATAGGTTGATGGTGGAGTTGGCGTAGACCGCGTAATCGGGGTCAGGGACGATGATAGTGCCGAGGCCGAGGCCATAGTATTGACCAATGCCGTTGACGATGCC
>JBBSEE010000295.1:0-4623 GCA_038239995.1 Chloroflexia bacterium
CGGGGGATTGACTGGGGGCGCATCCCCTACTTTGGCCGCGAACGCGCCGAGGGCAGTGGGGTCTGGGTGCGACTGGTGCGGGTGGTACTGCGTCGGCCCATCGTTGCTACCCTCGGTGTCACTATCGTGCTGCTCGCCCTCAGCACTCCCCTCTTGCACATCCGCTTGGGCAGTGCCAGCCAGAACGTAGATGCCTTGCCCCCTAGCCTAGAGGTACGCAAGGCCGCGGACCTGTTGCAGGCAAAGTGGCCGCAAGGGGCAACCCTCGACCTCGACCTCGTGGTGCAGGCCGACCGTGCTGGCCGTAGCGAGGTGCAGGCGGCCACCGCGCAACTGGAAGCGGCAGTAGCGCAGCAGCCGGGGGTGGGTCAGGCGCAAGTAGTCACCGCCCCGGATGGCAAAGTCACCCTTGTGCGCTACACCATGTCTGGTGATGCCAACACGCGCAGCAACTGGGATACGGTGCGGGCGATACGTGATCATCTCGTCCCCGCCGCCTTCAAGGGGATAAGTGGGGCGCAGGTGTTGGTCGCGGGCGGGGCGGCGGAGGCGTTGGACGGTACCACGGAGTTCACTAGTGTGCTGCCGTTCGTGTTCGGCTTCGTCCTCGGCCTCAGCTTCCTGCTATTGCTGGTGGCCTTCCGTTCGTTGGTCATCCCGATTAAGGCTATCCTACTCAACCTGCTCTCCGCGGGGGCGACTTACGGCCTGATAATCCTCATCTTCCAAGACGGTTTCCTCAACGGTCTGCTGGGGGTAAGCGCGAATGGGGTAATCGCCAGTTGGCTGCCCCTGTTCCTGTTCGCTATCCTGTTTGGCCTGTCTATGGACTATCACCTGTTCGTCCTCACCCGCATCAAGGAGGAGCGCGACCGCGGCCTTTCCTCGACCGAGGCGGTGGCGTTGGGCATTGGGGCGACCAGCGGGACAGTGACGAGCGCGGCGGCGATCATGGTGGTGGTATTCGCGGTGTTCGGCAGCCTGCAACTGCTGGCGGTCAAGGAGATGGGTCTAGCCCTAGCAATTGCGGTGCTGATAGATGCGACTATCATCCGCTCCATCTTGCTGCCCGCCTCCATGCACCTGCTGGGCGAGTGGAACTGGTGGCTACCGCGCTGGCTGGGCTGGCTGCCCCACGTCAGTATCGAGGGGAGCAGCGAACCAGTGGCGGAAGCGGGCGTAGAGGCAGAGCCAGCGGGGGTAGAGAGTGAGGCAGGGCGAATGCAACCCGCCCCTACCGACATCAATCCAGCCGCCGAGTAATGCGATAAGGAGGCAACGATATGTACGAGCTAATCATTCTCTGTCGGCTGATGGTCGCCCCCTCGCATGGCTACCTGATTGCCCAAATCCTCAACGACATCATCGGGCCATACGCTAGGGTGAGCAACGGGCGGCTCTATCCCCTACTTGCCAAGCTACAGGAAGAAGGGATGATTGTCGCCTACGAGGAGGCGGACAGGTTGAAGCGGGGGGAGCGGCAGGTTCGTAGCTACCGCATCACCGAGCAGGGGCGCAAGCGGTGGCACGACCTGATGATGGACACCACCTCCAACCCCGGCGAATATCAGAAGTTCTTCCTGCAAAAGGCCAGCTACCTCAGCTACTTGTCGCCCCAAGAGCGGATGCAAGTGATTGACCACTATGTCAACTACTGCCAAGCGCACGTGCTACACCTGAAGGCGCAGGCAGAAGACCTGATGCAGTTGCCCGCCGAGGTGTGGGAGCGGGAGAACCTACACGCTGTCCCCGACACCATCGCGCACGTGGTGGCGCAATGGCAACTGGAACTGGACTGGGCGAACCGCCTGCGCAAGCGCGAACTAACCCAGTCGCACCAAGTTTCACTATCTACCATCTAAAACCCACAATTCACTAGAAAGGAAGGAAATCACATGGCCCAGACAGAGGATGTAGTAAATGAGCAAGCCAAGCCGCAGCAGGCAGGTGGTTGGGACGCACCGCAAGCCCCACTCACCTTGCCGAACGGTAGGGCGGTCAATCAGTGGCTGGTACTCGCTTCGCTGATGTTCGGCTTCTTCATGGCCCTGCTGGACGCAACGGTGGTGAACATCGCCATCCCCAACATCCAAAAGAGCCTAAACACCGACCTCGCTACGGTTAGTTGGGTGTCCAACGCCTACAACCTCGCCTTCGCGGTGCTGCTGGTGACGGCGGGGCGGTTCGCCGACCAGTTTGGGCGCAAGCGGCTGTTCATGATTGGGATGGTGCTGTTCAGCCTCGGCTCGCTGCTCTGCGCCCTCGCGCCCACGATTGGCTGGCTGATTGGCTTCCGCGCCTTGCAGGCGATTGGGGCCGCCGCCCTCACTCCCGTCAGCCTCGCCATCCTCATTGTGGTATTCCCCCCGCAGCAGCGCGGGGCCGCGATTGGCATCTGGGGGGCGGCTTCAGGGTTGGCGGCAGCGGCGGGGCCAGTGCTGGGCGGCTTCCTCGTGCAGAACTTCGGCTGGCCGTGGATATTCTTCGTCAATCTGCCCTTCTGCATCGTCGGCTTGTTCATGGTCTATACCTTCGTGCCGGAAACCCGCGACCAGCACGCTAGCAAGCGGCTGGACCTGCTGGGATTGTTTACCCTCACCGCGGGGCTAGTCTGCCTCGTACTGGCAATTATTCAGGGCAACGACTGGGGCTGGACTTCGGCGGAGATACTTGGCCTGTTCGCGGGGTCAGTGGTGGGGCTGATACTGTTCTTCGTGGTGGAGAATCGGCAGGAGCAGCCCATCTTCGACTTCAGCCTGTTCCGCATCCGCAGCTTTAGCGCGGCGAACATCACCATGTTCATGTTCGGGGTGGCGATACAGGGGGCGTTCCTCATCCTTGTCCTCTACTTCATCATCGCGCAGGGCAAGAGCGCGTTGGACGCAGCCTACGCGATTATCCCCCTACCCCTTGCCTCGTTCGTGGTCTCGGCCATCTCCAGCGGGGTCAGCGGCAAGTTGGTCTCCCCGCGCGTGCTGGGCATCATCGGGATGAGCTTGCTAACCATCGGCTTCTACCTGTTCTCCATTCTCAGCCTCGACGCGGGCTACTGGGACACTGCATGGCGGGGGATGATTATTGGCGCGGGTATGGGCCTGACCTTCACCAGCCTGCCCAATACCGTGCTAGCCGAGGTGCCGCGCCGTAAGCTGGGGGTGGGCAGCGGCGCGTTCAACACCTTCCGCCAAATCGGGTTCGCGCTGGGGGTGGCGATACTGATTAGCCTGCTCACCGGCCAGATTAGCGACAATGTGGCTGCGGCCAAGACGCGGGTGGTGGCAATCGTACAGGCCGACACCAAGCTGCCCCAGCAACTGCGCGACACCATTGTTACCAACATCCAGAACGCCAGCGGCCAGAGTTCCGCCAACAGCTTCGACCTCACCACCATCGCGGACCGCATCCCCAACGGGCAATCGCTCAAGCCGGAACTTGCCAACCTGAACATCCAGATTGCCGCCCAGTTCAAGCAGGGGATACTCGATGCCTTCACCCTCACATGGCTGGTGGCCGCCATCGTCGCCCTCGCCGGTCTCATCCCCGCCTTCTTCACCCATGCGCCGGAAGGCAACGTGTGGGAGGCGGAAGCGGCAGCGGCGATGTAGAGTGAAGAAGGTAGAAGGTAGAAGGCAGAATTAAGAATGAGTAAGCGGATGGGAGCGTGGCTCTCATCCGTTTATTCGTTTTAACGAATCCGTTGGCGAACATCCCCAACTTTCGACCGATTGACGGTTCAGCCGAAATAGGGTATGATGGGGCTAACAGAAAATATCAGCGCAGATGAGGATGAGTAGCGCACGGCACTGCGACAGAGAAGCCCGGCCACCGACTGAGAGCCGAGCTAGCCTAGACCACCGCGAAAACCCCCTCGGAGCTGATGCTTGGAACGCGATATTATCGCCAGTATAGGCATCCGGTTCGCCCCCGTTAATACGGCACAATGAGGGTACACCCACGTGGGTGTACTACAAATTGGGTGGAACCGCGTGGTTAATCCTCGCCCCAACGACACTGGGGCGAGGATTTTTTATGCCCACAAGGAGGTTGGCAATGTTCAAGCTGATTATCGAAGCGCAAGTAGTGGAGCAGGCCGAGCAACCGCCTAAGCTAGACCTGCGCCGCATCGTGGTGGTGGCTGAGGATTGGGCGGGCGAGTCGTGCCTGCCCGGCCCCGATGAGGCCCCCGCCGATAGCGATGATGCGGATGCACCCGACTGGGGCTGGGAATGCTGCGTGGCATAGGCGGATTGTTCTTGACAAGCCATGCGCGGTGTTGTATAATAACCCGTGTCCTGAGCCGCAACGCTCAGGTGGCGGTTGACCTGCGCTGCCCGCGCGGGATTACCAGCAGCACAGGCCCATGTAGCTCAGTCGGCAGAGCACATTCTTGGTAAGAATGAGGTCATGAGTTCGAATCTCATCATGGGCTCCGCTAGGAACTGCCACAGTTGTGTGTTGCCCTACCTCGTGTGGGGCATTTATTTACGGTAAACCAGAGCAAGGCGCATCCTGCGCCAGAGACACTAAGAGGAGGAGATTTCAGTTGGCAAAGCAGAAGTTTGAGCGCAATAAGCCGCACGTCAATGTCGGCACCATCGGTCACGTCGACCATGGCAAGACTAC
>JBBSEE010000296.1:0-4610 GCA_038239995.1 Chloroflexia bacterium
CGTCGAGGAACAACACCTTCGGGTCGGTGACGAAGCCGCGACAGAAGTTCATGCGCTGGCGTTGGCCGGTGGAGAGACCGCTGACTAGTGCGCCCGCCTTGTCCTCCAACTCTACGATCTTGAGCAGTTCGTCGATCCGCTGGCGGGCCACCTTGCTGTCCAGGCCGTAGAACTGCGACCAGACCCAGAGGTTCTCGCGCACGGTAAGGATGCCATAGCCGCTGGTTTCGCCGCCGCTGACCATGTTGATGCGGCGGCGCACTTCATTCGATTGCTTGACCACATCGAGGCCGTCCACGTAGCACTCGCCGCCGCTGGGGGCGAGCAGGGTGGTGAGTATCTTAATCAGGGTGGTCTTGCCCGCGCCGTTGGGGCCGAGCAGCCCGAACAGTTCGCCCTTGTACACTTCGAGGTCAACCCCATTGAGGGCGACGAGGGCCTTTTCGGTCACGCCGTTCTTGTTCTTCTGGCCGCGTATCTTGTAGATACGGTTGACGTTGACCGTCTTGATTGCCAGCGGGCGGGGGTCACGGTTGCCCGCTGCGTCCACGAGCGGGGTGCTGGCCGTAATCGCCGCTGGTGTGCCAGTGGTATCGTCGGGATGGGTCATCGGTTCACGAACCTCCACGCTCATGATGGTCTCGCCTTTCTGTTAGAACATTTGTTTGTATTATAGCACCAAATCGGATGGGAAGCAATAGGTTGGGGGTAAGATGTCAGGTTCGTTGCAGCCGCCCACGCGGCAAGGCAGAACAAGGCAACCGCACTATCTTACCACAGGCGCGGGGGCCAACACATCGTACCAATGGCGTATATGGGCAGGGCGGGGGAATAGGACTAAAGGATGACCCCCCTCCGAGAGGGGCGGGGGGGGCAAAACCCCTCTCCCACCGGGAGGGGCGGGGAGTGGGTGCGAGTCGCGCAATCGGGCCAAACCTTGCGGTTATACACAACTTTTGCACACTATGTGCAAAACTCTACAATCGCCGCCGTGCCGCCGAGGGGAGCGGGGCCGATGCGGAACTTGCCGCCGAGGTCGCGTTCGGTGAGGGTTTGCACGATTTGCAGGCCAAGGTCGGCGTTGGCGGCAAGGTCGAAGTCGGGGCTGAGGCCGCGCCCATTGTCGCTGACCGTGACGCGGATGAGGGTGGGGTCGGCGGGGTCACGCGCGGCGGTGACTTTGATGAGGCAATCGGTCTGGGGCTGGCCGCCCACCTTCAGCCGGTCGAGGGAGAAGCCGTGCAGGGCGGCGTTGCTGAACAGTTCGGTGAGGATGAGGGCCAGCCATGTCGCCTCTTTGTCGCGCACGTATATGTTGTGGCCCTCGGCGATGAACTCGATGTTCATCTCTGGGGCACTCATCCCCGCGCGTACCACCTCGAATATCTCGTGGGCAAGACTGGCAATGCTGGTCTGGCCGATTTCCTCGCGACTGAGCAGGTCATGGACGGCGGCGATGCTCTGGATGCGGGCCACACTCTCGCTGAGGGCGGTGGAGGCTGCCCCCTGCATCCGCCGCTGTTGCATCGAAAGCAGGGCGGCGACCGCTTGCAGGTTGTTACGCACCCGATGCTGCAACTCGCGCAGCAGCAGCGACTTAGTGGCAAGACTGCGGCGCAGGTCGTCGTAGAGGCGGGCGTTCTCGATGGCAAGGGCGGCGAGTTCGGTGAAGGTGCGGAACAGTTCCTTCTGCTCCTCGGTAAACTGGTAGGGGTGGCGGGTGTAGATGCAAATACCGCCCAGCACCTTGCGGGCGGTTGCCAGCGGCACGCACAGCATCGAAGCGAAGCCTTCGCGTTCGATAATCTCGCGCATCACCCCGTCGGGCATCGCCTCGGTGTGCCACAGCCAGTCGTAGACGTTGCCGATGTATAGTTCGCGCCCCTCGCGCACGGTGTCGGCCAACTGCCGCCAGCCCACTGGCATCCCGATGCGGCTGATGTACTCGTCGCTGAGACCCTGACTGGCAACGATGCGGGGCAGGTTGGTGGCCGCCTCAAACTCGAACACCGCCGCAACATCGGCTTGGGTGAGGGGCAAGGCTTGGCGCACGATGAGGTCTAGGATATAGCCGAGGTCGGTGTTGCCCACGATTAGCTGCGACACCCATTGGATGGTGTTCAGTTCGTTCAGCTTGCTACGCAGCCGCTCATCGGTGGCTTGGGCAAGGCGATAGTTTTCGATGGCTATCGCAATCTCGCCGCTGAGGGTTTCGAGGAACTTAATCTCATCCTCGGTGAAGTCGCGGAAGTCGCGGGTCTGGATGGTGAACACTCCCACTAGCTGGCTGGGGCGATTGCCCGCCGCGAACAGCAGGATGGGGACAGCGAGGATACTGCTGAAGGCCTCCTCACCGATGCCCGGCACATACTTGAAGCTAGGGTCGTTCCATGCGTCGCGGATGGCAATCGGCTTGCCTTCGATGGCAGCGCGGCCCGTCACCCCTTCGCCCAGCCGCAGCACCGCCATACCCACCGAATCAGGGCTGAGACCGTGCGTGGCCCGCAAGGCCAACCAGTCGCCCGCCTCGTGGATGAACACGGAGCAGACATCCACGTACAGCACATCGGTAATCTCATCTACGGTGAAGCGGAGCAGGGAGTCGAGGTCGCGGTTGGAATTGGCGGCGGCGTTGATGCGGTGCAACGCGCCTAGCTGGGCGACGCGGGCAAGCAGGCGGTGGTCGGCGTTGCTGACGAGGTCGCGGGTGCGAAGGTTGAGTTCGCTGAGGGCGGTCTCCTGTGCGGCGATGTAGCGGTGTTCGCCCGCGGTGTAGCCCTCCATCATCGCGCTGAGGCTGCGTTCGGCCAACTGGTCCAGCAGCCCCGCCGCTTCGGTTCGCTGGCGCGGCTTCAGCGCGGCGAGGGTGAGGTCGCGCAGGATGCGGCTGGCGGCCAACATTCGGGCCACTACCCAACTGACCTTCACCCCGCTGACCGCGAGGCTGACCCCCTCTTGATATAGCTGGTTGAGCAGGCTCTGGTAATCGCCGCTCCGCATTGCGACAATCAGCAACTGGTAGATGCTGAGGTAGAAGCTCTCGCGGTCACGGTCATCGGCCCCAGCATCACCTTCGATGGGGAGGCGGGTCGCCGCCCAGCGGGTGGCGAACTCGGCGACATTCTGTTCCAGTAGGTTGGCTATCAGGGTGGACATGGGATTTTGGATTTTGGATTGGTTGGCGGGGGCGTGATGGTCTATGCTATAATTATACCATCGCCTGAACATCGCTGTCTATTTTTGTGTGAAAGCCACGAGGAGTCGCCTTGCTAGAGTTGCCCGCCCAGCTATCCCCTCGCCCGCCAGAGCCAGCCCCCGCTATCGCTGCGCCGCATGAGCAGGCGATACGCGGGTGGGAGCCGCTGCTCATCTTTGCGGTCACAATGCTGGCCCTCGCCGCCTTCACCCCCCGCATCATCACTTACCTAACCCCCTTGACCGGCGATGAGCCGTCCTACCTGATGACCGCGATTAGCATCTGGCAGGATGGCGACCTGAACGAGTGCAACAACTATCGCCAGTATGACGAGGCCCAGCTATACCCCGCCTTCTACCACGAGGCGTATATCAGCAGCGGGGCGGTGCTGACCGATGCCTTCCCACTTGGCTGGCAGGGTTGGCCGCCGGGGGTGCCGTATCCGCTGCCGCCCCACCCCGCCCAGTTGGTGCCGCCCACGCGGATGTGCCTCGGCGCGAAGGGGACAGGCAACCGTGAAGCCGCCCTCCCCGCCGACCCCAATGTCGGCCATGAGCTATACTCGAAGCATGGCCTCGGCCTCAGCCTGCTGGTGTTGCCCGCGTTCGTGGCCGGGGGGCGCGATTTGGTGGTCTACTTCCTCAACTTCCTCGCCGCGCTGCTGGCCGCGAACATCTACCTGCTGGCGCGGGAGGGGACGCGACGGATGTGGCCCGCGCTGCTCACATGGCTGGCCTTCGCCTTCACCGTGCCACTAATGCCCTACGCCTACCTCATCTTCCCCGAACTGCCCGCCGCCCTGTTCATCCTCTACGCCTATCGCCGCATTCGCTTGTGGAGCAACAACTGGGCGCAGGTGGCGGCAGTGGGGTGCTGCATCGCCTTCCTACCTTGGCTGCACTATCGCTTCATTCCGGTTAGTGCGGGCCTGTTCCTCTACTACCTGTATCAAGAGAACCGCCAACCTAGCGCGGCGCGGCTTCGCAACTTCGTCATCCTCATCAGCCAATCGGTGGTCTCCGCGGGGCTGCTGATGCTGTTCTTCTACCAACGCTATCAGCAGGTCTACCCCAACTCCAGCGACCACGCGGGGATTAGCGACCTCGCGGGGACGGTGCGGGGGGTGGTGGGCACGTTCGTGGATGAGCAGTGGGGATTGTTCCTCGCCGCCCCAATATATATCTTGGTGTTCGTGGGGTTGATTATGATGGGGACGCGGCGGGAGTGGCGCGGCGACCTGTGGTGGCTGGCGTTGGTGGCCCTACCCTACTTCGCGATTGTGGTCAACTACGCGCAGTGGTGGGGGGAGTGGTGTCCACCCGCCCGTTATCTCACCTCGATATTGCCGCTGCTCGCCCTGCCCTTCGCCCTCGCGCTGGCGAATATCCGCAGTGTGGTGTACAAGGCGATATAC
>JBBSEE010000297.1:0-4609 GCA_038239995.1 Chloroflexia bacterium
AAGGCGATGGACGAGAGGGGGTTGGTTTAGTGGCAGAAGTCGTAGTTGGCGAAAGCGAGAGCTTTGAGAGCGCAATGCGTCGGTTTATGAAGAAGGTGCAGCAGGATGGTATCCTCGCTGAGGCCCGCCGCCGTGAGCATTATGAGAAGCCTAGCGTCAAGCGCAAGAAGAAGGAAGCGGCCAAGCGACGCAAGTCGCAGCAGCAACTAGAACGGGCGGCCCGCCCCCTTGCCGTTCGTCGCCCCCGCCGCACCTAATCGCGGCATCATCCCTTTCCCTTGAGTCGTGCGTGGTGAGGTTGAATCGTTGGTGGCACCCCGCGTGTCGCATCC
The DNA here is from genome assembly GCA_038239995.1 of Chloroflexia bacterium. Taxonomy (GTDB): domain Bacteria; phylum Chloroflexota; class Chloroflexia; order QHBQ01; family QHBQ01; genus QHBQ01. Next base: position 333 of record JBBSEE010000297.1, read on the forward strand.
TTCAATCCTTCACCCCACGACTCATAATTTTGAATTGCCGGGCAGACATCACCAGCCCCTACGAAATCAGGTACACGTATGAGCATCTCCGAACAATTGAGAGCCGACCTTGAGGCGGCGATTCGCAGCGGCGACGAGGTACGGAAGAGCGCGATACGCGGCTTGCTATCCGCGATTGGCTACGCCAGTATCCCTGCCCACCGCGAGATTGCCGAGGGCGAAGAGGTTGTCGCCGCCCCCCGCCAGCTAGACGATGCCGCCGCGCTGGAGGTGATTCGCCAGCAGATTAAGCAGCGGCACGATTCCGTAGATGCCTTCCAGAAGGCGGGGCGACCCGAACTGGCCGCCAAAGAGCAAGCCGACCTCGACGTGATACGGAGCTACCTGCCGAACAAGCCGTTCAGCGAGGATGAGCTTCGCCGCGTGGTGCGCGAGGTCATCGCCGAACTGGGCGCGACCAGCATCCGCGATATGGGCAAGGTGATGAGCGCGTTGTTGCCGCGCATCAAAGACCGCGCCGATGGCCGCGCCGCTAACCAAATCGTGCGTGCCGAACTGGAAGGCGCGTAATCATTCCCCCTAGAGGTAAGTGATGTGCGATGCCAGAGCCGCGTAATGGCCTCACCCCCACCCCCGATGACCAACTCCGCCCCAGCAGTCGCCTGAACCTGCCACTGCGTAACGATGATGAAGAGGTCAGCGTTTCGTCGCGCCCCCAGCACATCTGGCAGCGTGGCCTCACCTTCATCGTCTTCAACCTCGTGCTGGTCGCCGCCGTCACCCTCATCCTACTCGCCCAGTTCCTCCCCTTCTCCACCTTGCCCGGCGCGGGCCAACCCTCGGTGGAGGTGGGCAAGCCCGCTACCCAAACCTACTACGCCCCCCATAGCGTCACCTACCCCAGCACGGTGTTGACCGGCAAAGCGAAAGAGGATGCCCGCAAAGACCCCGCCAACCTTGCCTACGACACCAATATCACCCTCATCAACCAGCAACGTAACGCGCTCCAGACTGCCCTGTTCACCATCGCCACCGTTCGCGCCGCCGATGGTGTTACCGCCGCGCAACAAGCGCAGTCGCTGCAATCCTCCCTCAACTTCACCCTCACCCTACCAGTAGCCGAAAGCATGGTAGACCTAACTTATAACCAGTGGCAAGCGGTGGTCAGCGACACGCTTCGCACCTACGACCAAATCATGAACAACCGCGAACTGATTAGCGATGCCGATGTGAACCGCGCCCTCCAAGATGTGTATGCCAACGCCCCCAGCGGCTTCACTGCCGAGCAACGTCTCGTCGAGCTAACCCTACTCCGCGCCTTCGTCAAGCCTAACCGTCTGCTCAATGAGGAGCGCACCGCCGCCAATCAGCAAGCGGCAGAGGACGCGGTACCGCCCCACATCGTGGCGGTGCAAGCGGGCGAAGTGGTGCTGATTCGGGGGCAGATTGTCAGCGCGGCGGACGTGGAGAAGTTGCAACACCTCGGCATCAGCGCGGATTGGCAGGATTTCGTCAGCGCGGCAGGGCTGGTCGCGGTGCTGCTGCTGCTTGCCAGCACTTACCTATACCTAACCCAACCCGACCTCTGGTATCGCCGCCGCCCCCTGCTGCTGCTCGGCCTCAGCCTCATCCTCCCCACCATCGTCTCGCGCGTGACCACCAATCACCTGCTGCTGCCCTACGCCCTACCCTTCGCCGGGGTCAGCATCGTGCTGGCGGTGCTGCTCAACCCCAACCTTGCGATGGTCTACACCTTCGTCCTCAGCCTGCTAGTCGGCCTGCTGGTCAACAACAACCTCGCCCTCACCGTCTTCTACTTTGCCACTGGCTTGAGCGGCATCTACGCCACATGGCGGGCGGAACGCAGCAGCGACTTCGTGCGGGCGGGGTTGTACGTCTCGCTGATTAGCTACCTGATGTTGCTGCTGCTCCGCCTCCCCGACCACAACATTGACAACGCCGCCCTGCTCCAGATGGCGGTCGCCAGCCTCGTCAATGGCGGCCTTGCCGCGGTGTTCAGCTTCGCCACCTTCAACCTGCTGGGCAACCTGTTCGGCACTACCACGCCGCTGCAACTGCTGGAACTGGCCCACCCCACCCAGCCGCTACTGCGCCGTCTAATGCACGATGCGCCCGGCACCTATCACCACTCGCTGGTGGTCAGCAACCTCGCCGAACGCGCCGCCGAAGTGGTGGGGGCCGACCCGCTGCTAGCTCGTGTCGGTGCATATTACCACGACATCGGTAAGGTGATGCACCCCCCCTTCTTCGTGGACAACCAAGCGGGGATGGAGAATATCCACGACAACCTCGACCCTCGCGCCTCGGCCCGTATCATCGCTGGACACGTGCGCGACGGCCTCGAACTCGCCAAGAAGCACCATCTACCCAAGCGGGTGCGCGACATCATCCCCCAGCATCACGGCAGCACCGTGATTCGCTACTTCTACGAAAAGGCGGTCGCCGAGGAAGGGGCGGCCAATGTGGACATCAACGAGTTCCGCTACCCCGGCCCCCGCCCCCAGACCAAAGAGGCGGCCATCATCATGTTGGCCGATTCGGTGGAGGCAGCTAGCCGCGCCGCCTCGCAAGCGGGCCGCCTCAACGCCCCAGTGGACCCTTCCAGCGTGGCCCGCCAGAACACTAACGGCTTCGATGAGGATGCGGTTGGTCGGCTCGTCCACAAGGTGATTAGCGACAAGCTGGAGGACGGCCAACTCGACGAGTGCGACTTGACCATCCACGACCTCAGCAACATCGAAAAAGCCTTCCGCGCGATGCTGCGGGGTATCTATCACCCCCGCGTCAGCTACCCAGAGAAGACCGTCCCTGCCGCCGCGAATGACCCGACTGCCGAAACACCCGCCGAGGTAGACGTGACCGCCATATTGGACGAGTTGCCTTTTGCACCGAACGGCAATGGCGTAGCCGTGTTGGGCGAACCTCGCTTCGTCCCTACCGACCACCAACCCGACACTCGACCAGCGGAGGTGGCCGATGCCCGCGACGGAGGGTTATATCGTCCATGTGGAGATAGACCGCGACTTGCCGCTCACCGCCGAGAGGGGACTAGCCGCGGATGAGGCCTACTTCGCCCGCGCGGTCAAGCACGTGCTGGCGGCTGAGGGGGCAACCGCCCCGCTAGAGGTGGGGGTTCGCATCGTCGGTGATGCGGAGATACAAGCCCTGCACCGTGATTTCTTCGGCCTCGATTACCCCACCGATGTGATTGCCTTCGGCCAGCAGGAGCAGAACCTCGCCGCCACCGCTACCCCCTTCGCCACCACCCGCACCGAGCCAGCGGGCCTGCGCTACTGGCAACACGATGAGGTTCAGCCGCCAACAACTCAAACCTCAAACCTCAAACCTCAAACCTTCATCATCCCCCCCCTAGACGTGCCCTACCTCGGCGACATCGTGGCCTCGTGCGACACCGCCGCTGCCCAAGCCGCCGACTATCATCATAGCACGCTGGAGGAGCTAACCGAACTGGTGATGCACGGCACCCTGCACCTGTTGGGCTACGACGACCACGACGAGGACAGTTACGAGTTGATGCACAGCCACGAGGATACCCACCTTGCCGCCTTCCTCGCGGCGGAGCGGGGAGGGGCAGGCGATGCGTAGTGCCAATTTGTGGCGCAGCTTCGGTTACGCCTGCGCCGGTATCGTCCACACAGTTCGCACCCAGCGCAACTTCCGCATCCACCTTGCCATTGCTACCATCGCAGTCGCTCTCAGCCTCTACGTTGGCCTCAGCGCGACGGAATGGGCGATATTGACACTTACCATCGGCATGGTGCTGGGGGGGGAGATGCTCAACACCGTAGTCGAGGCCATCGTAGACCTCGCCTCGCCCGATTATCACCCCCTCGCCAAAGTCGCCAAGGATGTGGCCGCCGCCGCTGTGCTAGTCACCGCCATCGCCGCTGCGCTCGTGGGCCTGCTACTGCTCGGCCCCCACCTGCTCGCTAAATGGGGGTGGGTGTGAGTGAGCTACGCGCCTTGTTCCTTACCCCGCAGTTGCCCTACCCGCCGCGACAGGGCAGCGCGTTGCGTAACTACTATCTCATCAAAGGGCTGGCCGAGCATGGGGTGAAGGTGGACTTGCTCTCCTTCGCCACCGCCGCGCAGGTGGTAGACCCCACATCCGGTGGCCCGTTGCGCCAACTATGCGGCGCAATTGGCCTTGTGCCCCTGCCCCCACCCCGCGCTATCCCCACCCGCCTCCGCACCCTGTTGCTAGGCCAGCCCGACATGGCCGCACGGCTAGCCTC
>JBBSEE010000298.1:0-4581 GCA_038239995.1 Chloroflexia bacterium
ACCCACCACCATGCCATTTGCCACTATCGCAGGCGACCGTGCCCGCTTACGATTAGCCAACCTATGCTTCGCCAGTTGGGGATCAGCCCCCAAACCCCCGCGAGTTCCCCCCTTTATAGGACTGTTACCCCGCCGAGAGTGGGGCATAATTTGCTATTGTCAAGATTGGCACTTTATGGTAAGATAGGTGTATGTAGGGCCGGAGAAGCCTGCGCGACGGGGGCTTGTGGAACAAAGGTGGCTTTATATTAGTTTCCGGTTAGAAGTTGATTCACCACGCGGAAACACGCACCGCTGCCCCTCACCATCACGAACCACCGGCCTCCAATTTCGCGTATATTATCTTACAGCCAGTGAAACACGGCTCTAGCTGACTCGTTATAACTATTAGGTAGACCCATCTGCACCGGGCGCGGGTGCAGTCCCCGGTAGCGTAAGGGACGAACCACCCCGCACTATGTTCCCACTTTGGCAAGGCGGCAAGGAGACCGATTATGGACATCGTCAAGAAGCTGGAAGAATACCGCACGCAGGAGAAATCGCTCAATTGGGAGGGTACCTTCTCCGACTACTTCGAGATTGTCACCCGCAACGCGCGGGTGGCCGAGCTATCCCATGCCCGCGTCTACGATATGATTATGGCCGCCGGGGTGGAGACCAGCAAGCGGGGTGAGCCGCACTACAAGTTCTTCGATGAGGAGATTTTTGGGCTGGAACGCCCCTTGCAGCAAATCGTCGAATACTTTAGCTCCGGTGCCCAACGCCTAGAGGTGCGTAAACGCATTCTGCTGCTGATGGGGCCGGTGGGCGGTGGCAAATCCACCATCGTCAATCTGCTCAAGCGCGGGCTGGAGCAATATACCCGCAGCGAACAGGGGTCACTGTACGCCGTTCGCGACTGCCCCATGCACGAAGAGCCACTGCACCTTATCCCCCATAGCCTCCGCGCTGACATCGAGCGCGAGTACGGTGTGTACATCGAGGGCGACCTCTGCCCCCGCTGCCGCTACGAGCTTGACCACACCTACGAGGGCCACATCGAGAAGGTGCCAGTGCGCCGCATCTCCCTCAGCGAAAAGAGCCGCCTCGGTATCGGCACCTTCACCCCCTCCGACCCCAAGAGCCAAGATGTTTCCGAACTGGTGGGCAGCATTGACCTCAGCACTATCGGCGAGGTGGGCAGCGAAAGCGACCCCCGTGCCTACCGCTTCGACGGCGAACTGAACATCGCCAATCGTGGGGTGATGGAGTTCATCGAGATACTCAAGTCGGACGAGAAGTTCCTCTATGTGCTGCTCACCCTGTCGCAGGAGCAGAACATCAAGACGGGCCGCTTCAGCATGATATACGCCGACGAGGTAGTGGTGTCGCACACCAACGAGAGCGAGTACACCGCCTTCGTGGGCAACCGCAAGAGCGAGGCGTTGCAAGACCGCATCATCCTCGTCAAAGTCCCCTACAACCTGCGGGTCAGCGACGAGGTGCGTATCTACGAGAAGCTGCTGAAGCAGAGCGCGTTGCAGAATGTGCATATCGCCCCCCACACCCTTCGTATCGCCAGCATCTTTGCGGTGCTAACTCGCCTCGAATCCTCGAAGCGGGCGGGGATGAGCGTGATGAAGAAGATGAAACTCTACGACGGCGAGGATGTGGACGACTTCAAGCAGAAGGATGTGCGCGAACTGCAAGAGGAAGCGGTGCGCGAGGGCATGGACGGCATCAGCCCCCGCTACGTCATCAACCGCCTATCCAGTGCCCTCGTGCGCGAAGGGGTGGAGTTCATCACCCCGATAGACGCGCTCCGCGCCCTGCGCGATGGGCTGGAGCAGCACACCAGCATCACCAAGGAGCAACGCGAACAGTACATGAACTTCATCGCCGAGGCGCGGAAAGAGTACGACGAGATTGCCAAGAAGGAAGTGCAGAAGGCGTTCGTCTACTCCTTCGAGGAGGCGGCCAAGAACCTGCTCAACAACTACCTAGATAACGTCGAGGCCTACTGCAACAAGCAGAAGCTGAAGGACCCCATAACCGAGGAGGAGATGGAGCCGGACGAGCAACTGATGCGCTCAATCGAAGAGCAAATCGGGGTCAGCGACAACGCCAAGAAGGCCTTCCGGGAGGAGATACTGATTCGCATCAGCACCCTTGCGCGGCGCGGCCAAACCTTCTCCTACTCCTCGCACGAGCGGCTCAAGGAGGCCATCGAGAAGAAGCTGTTCGCCGACCTGCGCGACATCGTAAAGATTACCACCTCCTCGCGCACCCCCGACCCCGAGCAACTCAAGCGCGTCAACGAGGTCATCAACCGCCTCGTCGAGGACCATGGCTACACCCCCGCCAGCGCGAACGAACTGCTCAAGTACGTGGGCAGCTTGCTGAACCGCTAGCCGCCATACTACTGCCCCCTCTCCTTTACCCGAGGGGAGGGAGCAGCCTCATCACAAGGGGATAGATGATGAAGATACAAGAATATACACCGACCTTTATCGGCGTGCTAGATGACGGCACTGCTGCAACATACCATAGCTTGGTGAGTTACGGTATCAGTCAAGAAGTGCATAATATCGTGCAGAGTCTGAAGAAGCAGCATATTTATCTCCCCAACTTTGAGCGTGGTTACACTTGGGACATTGACAAGGCATCCCGCTTCATTGACACCCTGATACGCGATGAGCCGGTGCCCGATTTCTTTGTCTACCGCGATAAGCATAACCGCTACATGGTAATTGATGGCTATCATCGCCTAGAGACACTGCGACGGTTCTACAGCGGCAGGTTCGACAATAATTACCCCGTATTCCGCCTTGCCAACCTAGATGACGTGCTATTCAAGGGCATGAGCTACGAAGAACTGTCCGACGAGGTTAGGAGCCAGTTGGATGAGTATCGTATGCACCAAGTTATCTTTGAATCTGCGCCAGTGGCTGCCAGTATAGATGCTTTGTATCGCATCTTTGCCCGTCTGAACAGCGGCAGCCTAAGCATGACCGCCGATGAATTGCGAAAGGTCACGCAGCAAAACGAGCTTATTGGCCCCAACACAGAAATTGAGCAATAAGCCCTATGGATAAAAAGCAGGCAATTGGTGCGGACATCCGCAGCCGCGCCGACCGATTGAGCCATCTGTTCAAGATGTACGCGCAAATCTGCGACTCGGATGACCAGACAATTAGCACTCTTAGAAGGCATCACTTCACGCGCTATCTCTGCGTTCTCACCTCTGGTTTTCTGGAAGCATCGGTTCATTCGGTCTATAATTACTATATAGATACGCACCTGAGACCCACATTGTCACCTGCACAACTGAAGAAGCTGCATAATCAGGTTGGTAGGCTCTACAACTTCAATCGTAAGAACCTCCTATCCCTAACTAGAGCAGTAAACGCCCCATGGGAACGACACCTAGTCAGCACTCTACATGGGAACATGGAGTATGCCATAGATACCGTCATATCTTACCGAAACCTGATTGCTCATGGCAAGAACAGCAAAGGCTTGATCCAAGGCGATTTGGAGCGACACTTCGCCAACATCGTTACTCTTGCCAACTTGTTGCATAGTTACTTGTAAGCAAAGGTGAAACCCCATGACCAACTCCAACTCCTTCCTCCAACCCGGCACCCCCTCGATCTCCCAGCACGACTGGTCGCTGCACCGCAAGGGGCCGATTGACCAGCAGCGGCACAAGGAGAAGATTAAGGAAGCCCTGAAGAAGAACCTCGGCCAAATCGTCTCCAACGAGAACATCATCCTCAGCGACGGCAAGAAGGTCATCAAGGTGCCGATTCGCTCACTGGACGAGTATCGCTTCCGCTTCGACCCCAACAGCGGAGAACACAGCGGGCAAGGCGACGGCGAGTCCCATGTCGGCGATGTGCTTGGCCCCGCCGGTACGCAGCGGGGCAAGGGTGCGGGCAAGGGGCCGGGCGAGGCGGGCGACCAGCCCGGCTATGACTACTTCGAGGCCGAGGTGTCGGTGGATGAGCTTGCCGCTCTGCTGTTCGAGGACTTGGGCCTCCCCTACCTTGAGGAGAAGAAGCAGACCGAGGTCGAATCCGAAACTGTCGAGTTTGTGGACGTGCGGAAGACTGGCATCATGCCCAACCTAGACAAGCGGCGCACTATCCGCGAGAACATCAAGCGCAACGCCGCGCACGGCAACCCCCGCTTCGGCGGCTTGCGCGAGGAGGACTTGCGCTTCAAGACGTGGGACCAGCGGGTGCGCTACCACTCCAACGCGGTGGTCATCGCCATGATGGACGTGAGCGGCAGCATGGGCGAGTTCGAGAAGTACATCGCCCGCAGCTTCTACTTCTGGATGGTGCGCTTCCTACGAACAAAGTACAACAACGTGCAGGTAGTGTTCATCAGCCACCACACCGAGGCTAAAGAAGTGACCGAGGATGAGTTCTTCCACAAGGGCGAGAGCGGCGGCACGCAGGTATCGTCCGCCTACGAACTTGCGCTCAAGATCATACAGGAACGCTTCAACCCTGACGACTGGAACATCTACCCCTTCCACTTCTCCGATGGCGACAACCTGCCGTGGGACAACGACCTCTGCGTGCAATACGTGCA
>JBBSEE010000299.1:0-4541 GCA_038239995.1 Chloroflexia bacterium
ACTCCTATCTAAGGTGAGAATACAGCCAACGGATTGAAAAAACGGATAAACGGATTAGGGTTGACGTAGGGGTGTGATTTATCACGCCCAGCCGACGCGCATCAAGGCTCATTGTAAGCAACCAACCATGACGTAGGGGCGGGTTGCACTCGCCCCACCGAAGCGCACCAACGCTCATCGTGACCACCATCCTGACCCATCAAAATCTGAAATCGAAAATCAAAAATGCTCCTCTCTGTCCTCAGCACTGAATACGATGCCCGCAGCCTTGAACGGAGGCTGGGCTTCAGCGATGTCTACCCCGTGCTAAATGATGTGGGCGGCGAACGCTTTGGCGCGGTACAACTCAGCGGCGGCGGCCTCAGCGGTATCATCCAACTGCGGGGGTTGAACCACTGGCTGGGCGGGGTGGAGCAGGAGCGTGACGCGCTGGCCCGCATCCGCCAGCATCTACCCGACTTTCCAGTGCAGTTCATCCTGCAACGCCGCTTGCTGGACACCGATGCTTATCTTGCCGACTGGCGCAAGCGCATCGCCCGCCGCTTCGTGAACCAGCCGGAAGCAGGCGAGATGGTCTGGGCTGACTTCAAGGGGCGAATGGTGGCACGGTGGCGCGAGTATGGCGCGGCGGCGGTCTGGTGTGGGCTGGCGGTAAGTGGGGTGAGCGAGGCGGAACTAGGGCGGCGGCTGGCCCTGCTCTACACCAGCCTGCCCTTCGAGGCCAACGCCCTCAACGCGGCGGAGATTACCGACTTGCTGCGCGGCTATCTGCGCCCCGGCAGTCGCCCTACCCCTAATCAGAACGCCCAGCCGCTGAACGCGATTAGCCCCAACAGCCTGTATCTCAGCAATGATGGCATTTTGCTGGAACACGATACCAGCCTGACCTTCTACACCGCCCAGCCACCCACCCCCGCCGCCCCCGCCGCCGAGTGGCTGTGGCCGATATTGCGGAGCGACGCGCTGGCGAATGTGGAGTATGACCTGTGCGTGCATATCCAGCCCGCCCGCTACGAGGTGGAGATGCAATTGGTGCTGGAGCGACGGCTGACCCACATCGCCGCGCGGCTAGCCGAGATTGCGGCCCACCAAGAGGCGCAGCTTGACGATGGCGACGAGCTTGAGCCGCTGCCTGCCCCCGACCGCCGCGATACCGAGCGGCTGAAGTTGGTGTACAGCAGGCCGGTGCTGGGCGATGCCGAGGCGGAGAGGGAGGGTCTGCACATCGAGCGGCGCGAGGTGGAGCAGCGGCTGGCTCAGTTGCAGCGCGGCGAGGAGCGATTGCGTGAGATGAGCATCATGTTTACCCTTCGCGCCCCCGGCCCGCAGGTGGGCAGCAGTCGCGCTCGTTTCGTCGGTGAGCTAGAGCGGCTGGGGTTCAGCCCCCAACCGCTGAAGGGTAAGCCGAACATCGAACGCGGCCTCCGCAGCAGCCTACCGCTCGACCGCAACCAAGCGGGCCGCCAGTTCACCCTGACCGCCGCCGCGGCTGCCCCGCTGCTGTGGTTGGCGAGCAGCCACTACGCTCAACCCGACCTGCCGCCCCTCGGTTTGGCCCGCGACCGTAGCATCATCGGGTTCGCCCCCGAAGCAAGCGGCGAACCGGGCCATCGCACTATCAGCGGGGGCCATGACCCACAGCGCAGCTACATCATCCGCCAGTTCGCCCTGCTCAACTACATCGCCGGTTATGACCTGTACGGCTACGACCCCGCGGGCGAATGGCGCGAGTTCGTGACCGCGCTGGGCGGCAGCTATATCACACCGGGGGCGATGCAGCAGGGAGGCGACCTCAACCTTATTGCCGCCGCCCGCCCCGCGCTGGATGACCCTGACCGCTTCCAGCAGTGGGTGACGGAGACCACCGCGCTACTCAGCAAGCTGGCTGGCGGGCTGGACGAGGAGCAGACCAGCCACCTCAGTGCCGCCCTGTTCCAACTTGGCCTCAGCTTCCTTGAGCGCAACCAGCCGCTGACTCTGCAACGGCTGTACGCCGATGTACGCGCGGGCGGTTATACTCCTCTTGCCCGCGCCCTGAACATCATCGCGCGGGGGCGGTGGAAGGCCTTGTTCAGCGAACCGCAGCCTCGCGAACTGGGCAAGGGTGATGAGAACTTCCCCATGCCAGTCACGCCCCTATTGTTCATCGGGCGGGCCGACGATTTGCCCGCTGACTTGGCCGACTACCTCAGCGCGTTGGTGGCGCGGCGGCTGCTGACTGCCCTGCAAACCGTCGCGCCGGGGGTGGAGATGCCCAGCTTCCAGTTGCGCCGCGCCTCCGCTATTCCCACCGTCCTGTTCGCGGATGCCCCCGCCGCACTGGATGACCCTACCCTCAGTGGCGCGATTAGCGATGCGCTGGATGATAGCAGCGCGATGAGCATCTGGCTGCTGGCTGACCGCGCCGAACGGATGTTGACCGACCCCGCCAACGCCCTACTGCTCAGTCGTATCCCCCACCACCTGCTGCTGAAGCAAGAGGGCAGTGAGGAAGTGGCCGCCTTGTTCGGCCTATCCGCCCGCGCCGCCCATGCGGTGCCTAACCTTGCCCGCAACCAAGCGTTGCTGGCGGGCCGTGAAGATTTCGCCATCGTCAATGTAGTCTAAGGAGGTCAAGTGATGAGCATCGTTCCGCTAGATGACAATCGGCCCGCCAGCACACCCACGCGCACCCTACCCCCGCTACCCCGCAAGTGGCTGCTGGGGGCGGGCTATACGGTGTTGGCAATTGGCCTGCTGCTCGCTTTGGCCTTCATCGCCAAGTCGCGCAACGGCGGCGACGGCCACTATGCCGCCTACGTGACCAACGGCAGCGGCGGGATGGTGCGCCTCATCAGTGCCCCCGGCCCCGCCGAGGTGAACAAGGTGGCAAGTGAGGCAGCGGTCAGCAACCCCGCCAGCCAGCTAGTGTCCAGTGGTGAGGACCGTCCGCTCGGCCCACCCACCGACCCCACGCGCAGCGATTGGCTCATCACCAAGGATTACGCCGCACATGGCGGCCCCGGCCCCTATGGGGCGGTGGACTTCGCCTTCTTCCACGACAAGGACGCTTTCGGCAGCCCCCTGCACGCCACCCATGCAGGCATGATTAAGACCCTCAAGGATGACCCGATTTATGGCAACCTCGTCTACGTGATTGGCAAGGATTACACCACCACCTACGCCCATATGCAGAAGATTACCGTGACCGACGGCCAGATGGTGCATCGCGGCGACAAGCTGGGCGAGATGGGCAGCACCGGCAACAGTACCGGCCCCCACGTGGACTACCAAACGTGGAGTTGCTCCGGCGACCCCAAAGCCTCCGGCACTGCCGCCCGCGTCTGCGCGAACAAGAACCCTATGGATTACCTAAAGTAAGCGCAATGGTGTAAAATACACAAAAGAAGCCCCCAGCCACATCAACCAAAAAGCCCCCAGCGGGGGTTTGGGGGAGGAAGGTTGAACTGTTATCCAAGCCGACATCGGCATTAACCAAAAAGCCCCCAGCCACATCAACCAAAAAGCCCCCAGCGGGGGTTTGGGGGGGGAAGGTTGAACTGCTTTTTGACCCGGTGTCCTCTCAGCGGGCGGCTTAGATTGTTGGCTATTCGGCCATAATTGCGCTTCGGCATTTCTCCCCCAACCCCCGCTGGGGGTTTAGTTTATCAACCCCTTACTGGGGGCTTAGGTTTGCTAATTTCCCGTCAATGTTATGTAAATCAGTTACATGATAGCCAAATAACCGAGGAGACAACTATCACCGTGATAGTCACGATTGGCGAAATCTTGATAGATATGGTGACGATGCAGGCGGGGCGGCTGGAGCAGGTCAGCCGCTTCAGCCGCAACCCCGGCGGGGCGGTGGCGAACGTGGCGGTGTGGCTGGCAGCGCGGGGGCAGCAGGTGGGGTTCATCGGCGCGGTGGGCGACGACGGGCTCGGTCGCTATCTGCGCGGCGCGTTGGGGCGGTGGAGGGTGGATACCAGCCACCTGCAAGTATGCGCGGGGGCGGCCACTACCCTTGCGTTCGTGTCGCTTACCGCGGCGGGCGAGCGCGACTTCGAGTTCGTCCGCGGCGCGGACGCATCGTTGCGACTGGATGCCGAAGCCGCGCAATACATCCGCCGCGCCCGCGCCCTGCACTTTGGCAGCGTCAGCCTCAGCCGCGAACCCGCCCGCACCGCCATCTGGCAGGCGGTAGAGGTGGCCCGTGACGCGGGGTTGCTCCTCAGCTTCGACCCCAATATTCGCCCCCCCCTCTGGCCCGACCCGTCACAGATTGACGAGCAGGTGTGGCGGGGGATACGCGCCGCCGATGTGGTCAAGTTGAGCGACGATGAGGCGACGCGACTAACCGGCGAACCGGAGCCAGCCGCCGCCCTCGACGCGCTGGCGGGCTACCTCGGCGTACTGGAGCGGCCCGCGCTGCTCACCCTCACCTGCGGGGCGGCGGGCAGCCTGTACCTACATCGGCCCAGCGGGAGGCGCGGTCATGTTGCCGCCGCGCCGGTCAAGCGGGTGGTGGATACCACGGGCGCGGGCGATGCCTACACCGCGAC
>JBBSEE010000300.1:0-4532 GCA_038239995.1 Chloroflexia bacterium
GCTGACCAGCAGCACGGTGGAATGTGCCAGTCGGGGCGGGGCGGGGGTGATACTCCACGCCGACCGCGTGCCCCGCCGCGAGAGTGGGATGAGCGCATACGAAGTGATGCTGTCGGAGAGCCAAGAGCGGATGCTCATCGTGGTGCGACCGGGGTACGAGGACAAGGTGAAGGCAGTATTCGACCGCTGGGAGTTGCACTGCGCGATGGTGGGCGAAACCACCGCTGATGGGCTGGTGCGCGTGGTGGATGGGGGCGTAGAAGTGGCCGCTATCCCCGCCCGCATCCTCACCGACGAGGTGCCCATTTATCACCGCCCCAGTGCCCGCCCCGCCTATCTGGATGTGGAGTGGGCCTACAATGTGGCCGCTGCTATCCCGCAGCCGCGCGATGTGGCCCGCACCTTGCTCGACCTGCTGGCCCGCCCCAACCTTCGCAGCAAGCGGGACATCTACGAACAATATGACAAGACGATTATGAGCAACACGGTGCTGACTTCCGGCGAGGGGGATGCAGCGGTGATGCGGCTGAAGGATTGGGACTCGCGCAAGGGGTTGGCCTTCACCACCGATTGCAACGCCACCTACTGCTACCTCGACCCCTATCGCGGCGGGCAACTGGCGGTGGCGGAGGCAGCCCGCAACGTGGTAGTGGTAGGGGCGACCCCGATTGCCCTCACCGACGGCCTCAACTTCGGCAGCCCAGAGCGACCGGAAGTATTCTACCAGTTCGCCCAGTGCATCAGCGGGCTAGCCGACGCTTGCCGCGCCCTGAATATCCCAGTCATCGGCGGCAACGTCAGCCTCTATAACGAGAGCAATGGCGTGGCCGTCTATCCCACGCCCGTGGTGGGCATGGCAGGCTTGCTGGAGGACGCGGGCAAGGCATTGGGGCTGGCCCTACGCGACGCGGGCGACCTGCTGGTGCTGTTGGGGGCGACCGCGCCGACGGAAGGCGACGGGCTAGGGGGCAGCGAGTATGCCACCATGATGTTGGGCGCACCGCATGGCCGCCCCGCCCCGCTCGATGCCGACCTCGAACTGCGGCTGCAACAAATCTACCTCCAAGCGGTGGAATATGGTATAATTAAGGCGGCCCACGACGTTAGCGATGGTGGTATCGCGGTTGCCCTTGCCGAGATGTGTCTGGCAGCGGGGCGCGGCCTCACCATTGACGCGACATTGCTGCCAGCGGGATTGCGCGTAGATGCCGCCCTGTTCGGCGAGTGGCCCTCGCGTATCATCGCCGAGATTGACCCCGCCCACCGCCACCAACTGGCCGCCCTCGCCGCCGCCGCAAATGTGCCATTCACCGTGATAGGCACGGTGGGCGACCCCCACGCGGGGCTGGCTGCCCCCAACTTTGAACTCAGCCTCGCGGAGATGAACTCTGCGTTTGGGATTTTAGATGAAAGTACCGCAATCCAAAATCTAAAATCCAAAATCAAGAAGGGGTGGTGCAAAGTGACCGATTACTACAACTCACACCGTACCGATGATGACGACCGCCTGCACGAGGAGTGTGGGGTGTTCGGCATCTACGACCAGCGGCGCGAGTATGAAGTGGCTCGCGTCACTTTTTTTGGCCTGTATGCCTTGCAACATCGCGGGCAAGAGAGCGCGGGCATCGCCACCTCTAGCGGCAGCCCCCGCCTGCACCTACGCACCAGTATGGGGCTGGTGGCACAAGGTTTCAACGAACACGCCCTTGCCGACCTGCCCGGTTATATTGCGGTCGGCCACACCCGCTACAGCACCAGCGGCAGCAGCATCAAGGCCAACGCCCAGCCGATTATCGTCACCGACCCCAGCCTCGGCCCGATGGCGATTGCCCACAACGGCAACGTGGTCAACGCCGCCTTCCTCAGCGAGGAACTCAGTATGCAGGGCTACACCTTCGATTGCACCAGCGATTCGGAGGTGATTGCCAAGATGATCGTGAATATGCCGGGGCGGACGTGGGACGAGAAGATTGGTGCGGCGATGGCGCGTATCTCTGGGGCGTACTCGCTGGTCATCCTCACCCCTACCGCCTTGTATGGCGTGCGCGACCCGCTGGGGGTGCGGCCCATCTGCCTCGGCCAGTTCGACAACGGGGCATACGCCATCTCCAGCGAGACCTGCGCCTTGCAGACGGTGGGCGCAAAGGTGGTGCGCGAACTGGTGGCGGGCGAAATCGTCAGGATTGACGCGGACGGGCTGCACAGCAATCAGCGACCGACCAGCGACCGCCGTGCCCTCTGCTCCTTCGAGTACATCTACTTCGCCCGCCCCGATAGCGTGATAAACGGTCGTTCGGTGTATGAGATTCGCACCGAGATGGGCCGCGCCCTTGCCCGCGAACACCCCGCCGCGGCGGACATCGTCATCCCCGTGCCCGACACCGCCTTCCCCGCGGCGATTGGCTTCGCCCAAGCGTCGGGTATCCCCTTCGTCGAGGGGCTGATTAAGAACCGCTACATCGGGCGTACCTTCATCCAGCCTGACCAGAAGCTGCGTAGTCAGGGGGTGGCCCTCAAGTTCAATCCCCTGCCCGAAATCTTGCGCGGCAAGCGGGTGGTGATGGTGGATGATAGCATCGTGCGCGGCACCACCACTCCGCCGCTGGTGGCCCTGCTGCGCCAAGCGGGGGCCAAAGAGGTTCATGTTCGTATCCACTCGCCAGAGATGGTCAACCCCTGCTACCTCGGCGTGGACACCGCGCGGCGCGACGAGCTAATCGCTGCGAATATGGACGTAGATGAGATTTGCCAGCACATCGGGGCGGATACCCTCGGCTTCCTCAGCATCGAGGGTCTGAAGCGGGCGATTGGCCTGCCGGAGCGTAGCAACTGCTTCGCCTGCTTCAACGGCGACTACCCCGTGCCGGTGCAGCTGGAGATGAGCAAGCTCAACCTAGAGAGCCGCCGCCGCCGCCCCAGCCGCGAGAGCATAGATGTGGTCGGCGAACGCGAACAGGAAGAAGCCGAAGCGTTGGCCCTGCCGCTGCGGATGTAGGTTGGGCGCATCGCTACTCGCACCCACCCCCTGCCCCCTCGCGGTGGGAGGGGAGCTAGCCCCTTTCGGTGAGGGGGCGATTACAAGGAGACGAACTTTATGGCAACCCTCGACCTCAGCAACCCTAAGCACGCCCACGCCGAGCAGCGGCTGCGCGAGAACCTGATTATCTGGCTATCTAGTGTGCGCCCTGATGGTCGCGCCCACCTCGTGCCGGTCTGGTATTTGTGGGATGGCGCGACGATATTGATATTCAGCCAACCCGACCAGAAGGTGCGTAATCTGCAAGCCAACCCCCACGTGTCACTCGCGCTCGACGATAGCAAGGGGGGCGACGATGTGGTGATGATAAATGGCGAAGCCGCTCTGCTGCCCGCTGGCGAGATAGACACCACCTACCCCGCCTACGCCGCCAAGTACGCCCCCAAGCTAGCCGAGATGGGCTGGAACGCCGCGCAGATGGCGACCACCTACAGCCAAGCGATCCGCATCACCCCCACCAAGTTGCTCGTCTATTAGAAAGTGTCTGACAAGTTAAGCATTCGTGCGTAAGGGCGAACTCTTGTTCGCCCTTTTCCGACACAACCTTCACGAAGCGATTGCCTCGCGCTAGCCTATAAAGTGGCAGCGGGGTCGGGCGATGAGCATGGCGCAGGCGGTGGAGTACGCGCTGCGGCTGGTGGAGGATACGTCGGCTATATCTGCTTCAACAACTGCGTGGGGGTGAGCGATTTGATGTGGGCGCGGCGGAAGTCTTGGTCGCGGGTGACGATTGCGTCCAAGTTTGCAACAATAGCAGCAGCTATCTGCAAGTTATCCTCCAAATCCTCGCCGGGCTGGGTCAGTGCTACTTGCATCACCACATCATCAAGCCAGATTATCTCGAAACTGTTGATGCACGCTATCACCATGCCTAGAGCGGTCTTCGCTGCCTTCGCTCTAGGCATCTTTTGTCTCAATGCTTGAGCAGCAAGATAAAATAGGTTTGGTAGCGACGAGGCAGCAACGTAGATGGTAATTCTGCCTTTGTCATTAGCTGCAAAGATGCGTTTTGCCTCTGCAACGAACTGCTGGCGTGATAGGAAGGCATCAAGTAGGATATTAACATCCGCTAGCACGCGCTTAATCTTGTTATTCATGCTTCATCCTCTGAGATGGAGAGAAGCTCAGGCGCATACTTTTCTGCACGTGCCTCAGCGAGCATACGTTCAAGGTCAGCATCGCTAAGTTCAGGACCATCATAATTTAGCATCCCAATTAGTGATAGCGTATTGCGTTTACCACCGAGTGGTGAGGGTACCGCATCAACATCTGGAATGTGTTCTCTACCGTTACGCATAGGCACAAATCGGTTAATCACCTCATGCACCAACTGCGCTTGCGCTTCGGGCGGCCAGTTTAGCACCACTTCGCGCACCCGCTGATAGTCGGGTGTAGGTTGGTCGGGCGGGGGTGGAGTTGCCCGCTTCGGTTTGGTTGCCACCATGCGACACCTCCTCATAAGCATTTGGTCAGGGCGAGCGCAACCCGCCCCTAC
>JBBSEE010000301.1:0-4517 GCA_038239995.1 Chloroflexia bacterium
ATCTCGTCGCCGCCAAAATACTTCTCCATGAGGCTGTCGTTGGTCTCGATAATCGCTTCCAGCAGCTTGTGACGATGCTCGGCCACGTCCGCTTCCATTTCGGTGGGGACGGGGCGCACCTCTTGGTCCTTGCCCAAATCGTCTAGGTAGTAGATAGCGTGATTCTCGATTAGGTCAATAATGCCCTTGAAGTTAGACTCGCTGCCGACCGGCAATTGCACCGGCACCGGATTAGCCCCCAGCCGCTCCTTAATCATGTCAATGGTGCGCCAGAAGTTCGCGCCGGTGCGGTCCATTTTGTTGATGAAGCAAATGCGCGGCACATTATACTTGTTCGCCTGCCGCCATACCGTCTCGGACTGCGGCTCGACCCCGGCCACCGCGTCGAACACCACTACCCCACCATCCAGCACCCGCAGGCTGCGCTCCACCTCGACAGTGAAGTCCACGTGGCCGGGGGTGTCAATGATGTTGATACGGCAATCATTCCACTGCGCGGTGGTGGCCGCGGCGGTGATGGTGATACCACGCTCCCGCTCCTGCTCCATGTAATCCATGGTCGCCGCGCCCTCGTGTACCTCGCCAATCTTGTACACGCGGCCCGTATAGAACAGGATGCGCTCGGTAGTGGTAGTCTTACCCGCGTCAATATGGGCAATGATGCCGATATTGCGCGTCTTTTCCAGAGGAAATTCCCTCGGCACGGTAATACTCTCCTTGTGTCAAATAAGGCAGGGTAAGGCAACGTTGCCTTATTCCCTTCAATCAATCAGGTCTCCACCGCCCAACCATGCTTGGGGGCGGGTAATGCGGTAGGGGCGCATTAGCGTGCGCCCCACCACTGCTTAGGAGCGATAGTGAGCGAAGGCCTTGTTCGCCTCGGCCATCTTGTGGGTATCCTCGCGCTTCTTCACCGTCGCGCCGAGGTTGTTGCTGGCATCCAGCAGTTCGGCGGCCAGCTTCTCGGCCATGGAGCGGCCACTGCGCGAACGGGCGGCGGCGATAATCCAGCGAATGGCAAGCGATTGGCGGCGGTCGCCGCGAATCTCCATCGGCACTTGGTAGGTGCTGCCGCCGATACGCTTGGCCTTCACCTCGATGACTGGGGTGACGTTCCGCATCGCTTGCTCGAAGACCTCGACCGGGCTGCGGCGGGCGTTGCGCTCCACCACCGTGAGTGCGCCATACATCACCTTCTCGGCTGCGCCCTTCTTGCCCCCCATCATCAGCTTGTTGATGAACTTGCCAATCACGCGGCTACCATACTGGGGGTCAGGTTGCGCCTCGCGCCGCTGTACCTTTGCTCTTCTTGGCATTGCTGTTCGTTCTCCTCCAGCGCCCTAGGCGCATCTTGTTTCGGACAAACAAATATGGAAACTAGGGGGCAGGCGACTAAACCTGCTGCTCTCGCATCGCTCCCCGTTCCCATATATCGTACTGGTAATGGTACGTAACTACAGGCATACGCCTGCGTTGTACATGGGTTTACTTTATTTTCCTGCCGCTGCTGACGGGTTGACCCCGCCCCTACATTGTTTGTGTTGGGCGTGATAAATCACGCCCCTACCTTACTTCTTGCCCTTAGCGGCGGCTGCGCCCTTCTTGGCGACCTTGACCCCGTACTTGCTGCGGGATTGCTTGCGGTCCTTCACCCCTTGCGTGTCCAGCACCCCGCGCACGATGTGGTAGCGCACACCGGGCAGGTCCTTGACCCGACCGCCGCGAATCAGCACCACCGAGTGTTCTTGCAGGTTGTGGCCTTCACCGGGGATGTAGGCACTGACCTCGATGTTGTTGCTGAGGCGGACGCGGGCGACCTTGCGGAGCGCGGAGTTC
Organism: Chloroflexia bacterium; assembly: GCA_038239995.1. GTDB lineage: Bacteria > Chloroflexota > Chloroflexia > QHBQ01 > QHBQ01 > QHBQ01. The sequence continues at coordinate 1,837 of JBBSEE010000301.1, forward strand.
GGCTTCTTGGGGGTCTGGGTTCGCACTTGGGTGCAGACTCCCCGCTTCTGCGGTGAGCCGGTCCCGGCGGTGGTGCGCTGATTGAAGGCGTTATAGATGAAGCGCAGGGCCGGGGCCTTGGTCTTCTTGGTCACGGTCTGGCGGCCCTTGCGTACCAATTGGTTAATCGTTGGCAATCCAGTCTCCCTCTTGTGCAGCCGAGTTCGCGCTGCTCCTCAAAATGGGCGGCAAATTGGCCGCATGAAAGTGCTGTCCACACGTATATCGGGGGGACAGGTAGGTATTATACTAACTTTGTGCCTGTATGTCAAGGACTGGCGGGGCCGATTTTCGAGGTTTGCTAGGTGTTGGCAGATTGACGTTGCCTACCCTGCTTTGTTACAATAGGCCCACGTTAGGTGGGCGGCCAATATGGGGCCACATCGGTAATTGACAGAGGGGGATGGTACAGCAACCATGGCAACAAGATATGTCAGCCGCTTTATCTGGACCTTGGTCGGCATCGTGATGATAGTGGCGGTGCTGGGAGTGGGTCTGTTCATCTACGGCGCGTTCAGCTTCGGCCAGCCCGTCACCACCAACCCCCAAGCCGCGCCTATGGTGTTCACGGTCAAGGAGGGGGATACGATGAAGCCGGTGGCGGCGCAGCTAGAGCAGGAGAAGCTGATTCGCTCCGCCTTCTGGATGGAGATGGTGGCTCGCTTCAGCCGCAAGGGCAGCGACCTGAAATCGGGCGACCATATCCTCAAACCGAACATGAGCTACGACCAGATACTGGACGAGCTGACCACTGCGCCGCCTTTCGCCTCGGTCAAGTTCACCATCGTGCCCGGCACCCGCATCGGGCAGATGCCGGATACCTTGCGGAAACAGGGTATCACCTCCATTGACGACACCCGCTTCTATAATATCGCCCTCAGCGGCAAGGCGGGCACCGATTATGACCTCTATCCATGGCTGGCGGGGCGCACCAGCGACAGCCTCGAAGGCTATCTGCTGCCCGAAACCTACGAAATATCGGTGCAACCCACCACCACCCTGCACCTCGGCAATCAGGATGTCACCCCCACCCCCACCACCGACCAAGCCCAGCCGGAGCGCACCGTAGTCAACATGATGCTCAAGCAGTTCGACACGGCGATGAAGAAGGATGACATCCAGAACCTTGCCCAAGCGCACGGCCACCCCGACATCCACGAAGTAGTCATCATCGCCAGCATCGTGGAGCGCGAGGCGGCCAAGCCGGACGAACGCAAGACTATCGCCAGCGTATATTGGAATCGGGTGGCTAAGGATATGCTGCTCAACGCCGACCCCACCATTCAGTACAAGCTGGGCAAGGCAGGCGATTGGTGGCCGAAGTTGGTGGGCTTCAATCTGGTGGACCTCGGCGACCTCGAAGGCTACAACACCTATACCACGCACGGGCTGCCCCCCACCGCGATTGCCTCACCCAGTGAAGCCAGCCTGATTGCCGCCGCCAACCCCGCCGATACTAAGTACCTCTATTTTGTGCTAAACTGCAACGGGGATGGTTCGCACGATTTCTCGGAAACGTTGGACCAACACAACGTGCTGGTGAAGAAGTACAGCGTCTGCAACCAGCCCTAAACCGCTATCTACATTCTATCTACATTATTGGAGTCCGGCGTGGCGAAGGCGAGCAACAAAGAGCAGGAGATTAAGCACGTAGGGCTGATTGGCTATCCGGTCAGCCACAGCCTGTCGCCGCTGATGCAGCAGGCCGCCTTCGACCACAGCAATATCCCCGGCCATTATGAGTTGTGGGAGACCCCGCCAGATGAGCTGGAGGCCCGCATCGCCGACCTGCGCTGGCCGGAGTATCGCGGTGCCAACGTGACCGTGCCCTACAAGGAAGAGGTACTCGCGCTGCTGGACCAAGTTGACCCCGAAGCGGCGCAGATTGGCGCGGTCAACGTGATTGTCAATCAAGCCGGTAAGTTGCACGGCTATAATAGCGACGCGCCCGGCTTCATCCGCGCCTTGCGCGACGATGCCGGGTTCGACCCGCGCGGCTGTCGGGTGCTGCTGCTAGGGGCGGGCGGCTCGGCACGGGCAATCGCTTATGCCCTGACCCGCACAGGAGTGGGTGCGCTGACCATTGCCAATCGCACCCTAGAGCGAGCCGAGCAACTGGTCGCCTATCTCACCACCCTTGCCCCGCTGCCCGCCCCTGCCCCTACCTATGCGGACGAGGACGGTGCCGATGCCGATGCGCTGGTGGCAGGTGATAGCTTCGACCCCGCGCTGCCACTGGGGGCGGAGATACAGGCCGCTGCCGCCCTTGCCGCCCACCCCCCCAACATCACCGCGCTGGCTCTCAGCGACCTTGCCACCTACCTCGACTATCATCCCTACGACCTGCTGGTGAACGCCACCGCGGTGGGCCTCAGCCCCATGCACCGCGACCTCTGCCCCCTCGACCCCGACCTGATTCGCCCCGGCACCCTGGTATTCGACCTGCTCTACCAGCCCACCCGCTTGCAACGCGAGGCGAAACAGCGCGGGGCAAGGGTGCAGAATGGGCTGGCGATGCTAGTGTATCAAGGGGCACTCTCCTTCGAGCTATGGACGGGGCAAGCCGCGCCGCTGGAGGTGATGTTCGCCGCCGCCCGCGCGGATAAGTTATGAGGTTTGAGGGTTGAGGTTTGAGGTTTGAG
>JBBSEE010000302.1:0-4506 GCA_038239995.1 Chloroflexia bacterium
CGACCCCCAAGTGACCAACACCGAAAAGTACATGGATTTCGGCATCGTCAACGCGATATTGCAAAGCGAATACTTCCCCCCCCACGACCAGTGGATGTCCGGCTTCAACATCAACTATTACTACTTCGGCTACCTGATTACCGCTGCCCTCACCAAGATGAGCGGGGTCAGCACTAACGTCAGCTTCAACCTCGCCAACGCCCTCTACTTCGCGCTGGGGGTGGTGGGTAGCTTCGGCATCTTGTGGGAGTTGGTGGCACTCCGCCGCCGCAGCGCGGGTCAACTGGCGACGCAGGGGCGGCAAGCGGTCGCCCCCTACGTGGTCGGTATCCTCGGCGCACTGCTCATCATGTGTGGCGGCAACCTGTACGGGGCCAAAACCTTGTTTACCGCGCCGGACATGAGCGCGGCATGGACACACATCTGGAACGATGGGCTGTATGGCAATGTGGGCTGGGATTCGTCGCGGATAGTGAAGGACACGTATAATGGCGTGCCTGCGGGGGTGGACACGATTAACGAGTTCCCCGCCTTCTCCTATATGCTGGCCGACCTTCACCCCCACGTGATGGCCTTGCCCCTCACCATGCTGGCCCTGTTCCTCGCCCTAGTATTGCTGGTCAGCGGCTATGGGGCGAAGTCTATCCTCAGCAGTGACACCCACGCGCGGCTGATGCTGTTGATGCTGGGTATCGCTATCGGCGGGTTGTACATGGCGAACACGTGGGACTTCCCCACCTACCTGCTGTTCGCCCTCGCCACGCTGCTCATCAATCGGCGGCGGCTAGCGGTAGGGGTGATGCGACTGGTCGGCACCACCACGCCTACTCCCCCGGTCGCGCCGCCCGCCACCAGTGACTACAAGGTTCGCACCCGCAAGGCCCAACCCACCCCTGCACCGCCAAGCGATGAGGTCGAGGAGTCCGCTCCTGCCGCTTATTGGGATAGGCTGATGGCGCGGCCATGGCTGGGCTGGGTGATACAGGCAGCGGCGGTCACGCTCCTCAGCCTGCTACTTTACGTCCCTTACCTGCTCACCTACAAAGCACCCTTCGGCAGTAGCCTGCCCCGCGAAGTGATGAATGACCCGACTATCGGCGGGATAGTGCAACTGCCGGTCATCTCCTTCATCCTCCGCTTCGTCGCCCCCAATGTGTGGGACAAGAGTTGGGGTGGGTTCGCCATCATCTTCGGCCTCAGCCTATACGCGACGGTCATCTTCCTGATTGCCCAAGCGTGGAAGGCGTATCGCGCCAACGAGGTGAAAATTGGCGGCTACATCGTGGCGGGCCTGTTCGTGGTCTGCGTGCTATTGGCGGTGCTGCTCAAGTTCCCGCTGCTGGCCCTACTCGCCCCGATGGTGGGGCTGGCGGTCTATGCCCTCGCCCGCCTCCCGCGCCTCGATGATGCCGATAGCATGGTCACGCTGATGATTGGGCTGGGGGCGTTGGTCGCGCTGGGTACCGAATTGTTCTTCCTCCGCGACGTGTTCGACAATCGCCAGAACACCCTGTTCAAGTTCTACTTCCAGTTGTGGCTAATCTGGAACCTCGCCTCCATCTACGCCGCGTGGTGGATAGTCAGCCGCGCATGGGGTTGGCTGCGCGAACGGGTAGATGAGGTGCGCGTCCCCGCTCTCAGCGCGGCGGCCTTCGTGTGGGCGGCGGGGTTCGTGCTGCTGCTGGCTGGCTCGGCTCTCTACCTCCCGGCGGCGATGCGCGAGAAGGGTATCTTCTATGGCAGCGTGGCGCAGGGCGCAGCATCCCCGGCCAACAATCTGCTGACCCTCGACGGCTGGTATCACTTCGGCCAATCCAACCCTAGCGACCTTGCGGCGATGAACTGGATGCGAAAGAATATCAGCAGCGATGCAATTATCGCCGAGGGTGCGCCGGAAGTGGAGTACCAGATTAACGCGGACGGCGGGCGGGTGTCGTCCTACACCGGCATCGCCTCGGTGCTGAGTTGGCGCGGCCACGAGTTCCAGTGGCACAACGGGGATGAGGCGGTGTTGCAGCAAGTCACCGACCGGATGAACGATGTGCAGCGGCTGTTCATCGGCTCGGCGCAGGACACGCAGGCGGCGGTGGATAAGTATCAGATTGACTTCATCTTCGTGGGCAAAGTGGAGCGGGATGCGATGCAGAGTACCCCCAATGCCACCGATAAGTTCACCCAACTGGGCTACGTGCCAGTGTATAGCGAAGGTAACACCACCATCTATCGCACTCCCTACGCGCTCGGCCCGCTGGGGCCGAAGCCGACCGACGTGGTGGCGGGCGCGAATGGGGTGAGGTGATGACCACCAGAGTATTCAGTGGGGCGCGGCCAACCGGGCGGCAGCATTTGGGCAACTATCTGGGGGCGATGCAGAACTATGTCGCGCTGCAAGATAGCGGCGAGTTCGAGTGCCTCTATTGCATCGTGGATTATCACGCCCTGACCACCATGGAGGAGATTGGGGTTAGCCATTTGCAGGGCAACATTGTGGAGATGGCGGCGGATTGGTTGGCGGCGGGCCTCGACCCCGACAAGTCTATCATTTTTGTGCAATCGCAGGTGCCGGAGGTGGCGGAGTTGATGCTGTGCTTGAGCATGGTCACGCCCATCGGCCAACTGATGCGTTCGCCCAGCTTCAAAGAGAAGGTGAAGCATCATCCCGATAACGTGAACTATGGATTGCTCGGCTATCCGGTGCTAATGGCGGCGGACATTCTGCTGTACAAGGCGGAGGTGGTGCCGGTGGGGGAGGACCAGTTGGCTCACCTCGAACTGGCCCGCGAGATTGTGCGCCGCTTCAATTACCACTTCGGCCCCACCTTCCCCGAACCGCAGCCGCGCCTGACCGCCTTCCCGCGCGTGATGGGGATTGATGGCGTGCATAAGATGAGCAAGAGCCTGAACAATTACCTCGAACTGACAGCGGATGAGGCGACGACGGGGGATTTGGTGGGGGGGATGGTGACGGACCCGACCCGCCGCTTGCGCCATGACCCCGGCCACCCGGAGATTTGCAATGTGTTCACTCTGCATCGCTCCTTCAGCCCGGCACAGGTGGCGGAGGTGGAAGGCGGCTGCCGCAGCGGAGAGCTTGGCTGCGTGGACTGTAAGGGGCTTCTGGGGGTGAACATCAACCGCGGCCTTACGGAGTTTCGGGCGCGGCGGGCGGGCTTCAGCCCTGATTATATCCGCGAAGTGCTGCACGCAGGAGCGAACAAGGCGCGTCCTCTCGCCCAAGCTACCCTCGCGGAGGTTAAGTCGAAGATGGGACTACTTTAACCAGATATTAAATCCCCAACTTTATACACAAAAAGTCGCTTGCCGCGCATCGCATCCTAGCGTATAATCACATCAACATTACTCTTAAAGGAGCGGCAAAGCGATGATTGATAATCTCTCCCCTACAATATCGGCCAATGGCAGCAGCCCCGCCACGCCGCCTCCCTCGCTAGCGGACAACCTCCCTGCTAGCGTGAAGATAGGCGATGTCAGTGACGTGAGCGGTATCGTGGTGGCAGGCTCCAACAATCAAGTGCTGAATCAGTTCGTCACTGAGGAACACTTGAAGCTGGCCGAGTATCACCCCGAAGGCAGCATCTACGGGTTCGATGAGGCCGCTACTGAGGTGATTACCCTGATGAAGGCGCGAGGGGTGTGTACCATAGTCGGCTTCAGCGGCAGCGGCTCGACCACACTGGGGGCGAAGTGCTTCTTTATGCTCGACCGCCAGCACCAGATGAACAGCGCTAACCCCCCCGTTTATTGGATTTCCGTCCGTAACCTGCTCGGCCACGCGGATGGGTCAAGCCTGCTGCGCGACCTCGACAAGCTGCTGCTGGGCAACACCCCCTTCTATCTGGTGATTGAGGAGTTTGAAGCCCTGCTCGACGGCAACGGCGATTTCCGACCGGAGATTAGGGATGACTTCTGCACTCTCTCGGCGTGGATCAACAACCCGCCCGAAAGTGGTAGCGGGGTGATTGCCTGCACTAACATTGCCCCCGAAGGGATGGCGACCTACTCTGCCCCCGCCCTGACCCTCGACGCGGCGGTGGCAAGGCTGCGTGACCTCTTGGATGGCAGCGGCGAGGAGGAGGCGTGGATACGCAAGGCGGCAGCGACGGTGAACGGTTATCCACACGGCCTAGAGGCAATTGTCAACGCCCGCAGTCTGTTCGGTACCTTCGCCGATGTGTTCGGCCTGCCCCCCACCGATTGGCACACCGCCATATCGCACATCTACCACTTGCCCGCTAATGTCAATGAGTGGATGAAGCAATACGCCCTCGATGACGACGAGCAGTTCACCCTCAAGTATCTGTCCGCCCTATACGATTTTACCGCATGGGAGGATATTGCTGCCGCCCTGCACGACCAGCCCAACGGGGTACTCGTGCCGCAGGCATTGGGCATCTTGGTGCATAAGGGGCTGGTGGAGAAGCGTAGCGACATCAACAACCGCAACGACCGCGGCCAGTTGCGTATCTACCACCCGCTGCGTTACTA
>JBBSEE010000303.1:0-4503 GCA_038239995.1 Chloroflexia bacterium
AGGCAGGGAGGGGGAGCGGGTCGCGCGAGTCACCCACCCCCAGCCCCTCCCGGTGGGAGGGGAGATGGCCCACCCCTAGCCCCTCCCGGTGGGAGGGGAGATTTACCGCGCGATGGGAGCGGTGTATGCTGCGCCACGCCAGCCACGCGCTGAGGGCGACGAGGGCGAGGCCGAGGGCGAAGACGATAGGTAGCACCCACCATGCGCCGGGGGGGCGATGCTTGAGGTTGGCCTCGGCGACGGCGAAGCGGGCCACCATCCCGTACAGGCTCTGGTTCGGCACCCCCTCGTCCGCGCCGCCGCCCACGTTGGGGAATATCTGGGTCCAGTAGTAATAGACACTGTTCCAGCCTAGCAGGGGAATGGGCAGCAGTGCAAGGGCGATGAAGCCCGCCCCCAGCCCGACCAGCCCGCTCCAGCCCCGCTTGCTCATCAGGTAGGGGAGGGCGATGCTGAAGGGGAAGAACTTGAGCATCGCCGCCAGCGACAACGCCGCCCCCGACCAGAACAGCTTGCCCTTGCGTATCAGCAGCAACGCCCCCGCGATGCTTGCCAGCATGATGATGTTGAACTGTCCCCACGCCAGCGTTTCGGCCACCTGCCCGCTGCACAGTGCCACCCATACCGCCGCCCCGCCCGCCTCGCTGCGGAGCCGTATGTCGAAGGCGCGGAGGGTCAGCCACACCGCCAGCAGGTAGACGAACTCGTTGCCCCACCGCCAGCCGTTCAGCACCGCGGCGAAGCTCTGCCCCAACTCCATCTGCGGCAGCATCATGTAGGCGAAGATAGGGGGCAGCTTCACCGCGGTGCCGGGCCGGTCAATCGTCTCCTCGATGCTGTAGGGCAAGCCCGCGGTACACTTGGGCGGCGGGGTGTTGGCGGGCAGGGTCGCGCCGCGGTCGCAGTACATCCATTGTTGCAGCACGGTGTAATCTTGACGCAGGTCGTTGCCGCTGTGCATATTGATGGCGAACACGAACTGGTGGCTGGCTACGTAGTAAGTGGCTCCGAACAGCAGGAAGATGACCAGCACCGCCCGCCGCAACCGCGCCCCCTCGGACCGCCACGCGCGGTAGACCACGAATAGCGCGACCCCGCCCAGCGCGGCGGCGACTAGAGTGACTATCGCCGGTATCACGATAGCATCGTGGAACTCGGCCAGTTGCAGCCTGCCCCCCACCGCCTGCACCGCTGCCGACAGGGGAAAGAGCAGCGCGGCGTAGGTGAGCGGACGCATCACCCCGCCGCCCATCCTTGCGGTCAGGGCATCGCCCGCGCGTATCAGCAGAGCCGCGCCGATGCTCGCCACCTCCCAGCCCGCGATGTAAGGGGCGAGGTCGGCCCGCGCCCACGTCAGCCCCGCCACGGTGAGCAAACCGAGTCCCAACCCGGTTGCCAGCCCCACCCACTCGTGCCCGCTCAATCGCCTCCCTAGCCAATACCATGCCCCCGCCATCAGCCCCACCAGCAGGGCGCGGAGCAGCACGAACCACGCGGCGGGTTCGAGGCTAAACGAGGTGATGAACACACCGAGGTCGCGGAGGTCGCCCTGCGCTTCGCCGGGGCGAAAGGTTTCACTGTTCAGGTATAGGTTGGGGTCCACGAGGGTGAAGGAGTGGCCGCGCACATCGAGGGGATAATCGCGCATATCGGGGCCGGGGTTCAGCTTGGCAAGCGGCTGGCGGTCGAGGTTCAGGTAGAAGTCGGGGGGTCGCTGTCCGGCGGGGCGGGGGGCGGCGAGGCGGATGGTCAGCTTGTCCACCCCCAGCCACTCGCTCCACGGCAGGCGGATGAGTGCGGCATCCTTGCTCCACGCCCCGCCGTCGCCGCTAGGGGTGCGCTCGGTGGGATAGAAGCCGACGAGGTACATCCGCTCCAGCGTGGTGCTGCCGAGGGCAAACTGAAACGGCCCCCGCCAGCCTATCGCTGCCGCCGCGCCGATTATCAGTATCACCGCCAACAGGGGCAGGCTGGCTCTTAGTTTAGATGATTCGCTCTGCATAGCCGCCGCCATTATACCCTGCTAACGGCGCGGGCGCAAAGGCAAATGGGTTGCGTGATAGTGATGGGGTTAGAACGCCGGGCTGTCCATCTCCTCTAGCGTCTCTACCAATATGGCTAGCTCGGCAAGGGTGGGCGGCTTGGCCTTCTTGAATTGCTTGTCTGGCACCTTCAGGAACCGCCATTGCGCTCTGGTTAGGGCGGTCGCTTGCTGCGCCCAGATTTTAGCCCGCCGATCTTTGAACGGTACTTCTGGCCCTTCTAGCCCTTTCGTTTCGATTAGCCAGTAGATGAAGCCACCCGGCGCATCGGGGGCGACCTGCCGCGCCACGAAGTCGGGGAAGTAGTGACGTAGGCTGATGCTGCCGTCGGTGTATTCGATGCTGAAGCCGAACTGGTCGGGTATCTTGGCGAAGGCTTGTACGTCGGGAGCAAGGTCGAGGAACTCGGCGAAGCGACGCTCTAGGTCATTGCCCACCACTGTCAGGTTGAACACGCTGTGGCGGGCGGCAACCGCATCTTTGCCCCAAACAAACGGGGCAGTTGCCGATAGCGGCTTAAGCTCGAACTGGGGGGTAGCGTCGTGCTGCTCTACCTTGTATGGCCGCAACTGTTTGATAAAGAACCTAGTGACGACACTGGAAACCAGCGGTGAACTAATCATCTTCACGATTTGGGGGTCGCTTAGGTCTATGGTCTTGCCATACAGCTTGTGTTCGATGAACTGCTGCACTATTGGCAGTAGCGTGGCGAACTTGGCCGGTAGCTTGAGCGCATCTTTAATCATCTCCGTGTAGTAGCCAATGATGTCGTTGGCGGTCTGCTCTTGCTCCAACTTGTATTTGCGCTCGAACTTCTTGCTCTTGTCTATCAGGTCGAAACCTTCATAGGTCACGTAATCTTCCGGCGTGGCGGGGCGCAACGGCATAATGGGGAATTGCAGGGTCATTACGTCAAGGTGGGCGATGTATTCGGTCAGTTTGTCTTGCCGCTCCACCAGCAGCGGTTCGATAATCGGCATGGCGATGTCAAACTCGGCGCGGTCGGGCAGGGGCGTGACCGTCTGCAACGTCACATGGTCTTTCAGCTTAAAGGTGTCGAACTTTACATCCTCAAGCTGCTCCAAGTCGCCGACAAACTTCATGAAGCCCTCGGTGCCGATTATATCTACCGTTTCACCGGCGTTGATGCCCGGCTGCATCAGCCGCAGGCCCCGCCCCACGGTTTGCTCCGGCAGGATGTTGGCTTCCGAGCTATAGGGCCGCAGCCCCACGATGACGGTGACGTTACGCACGTCCCAGCCCTCGCGCAGCATCAGCACCGAAACGATGCAATTGACTGGCGATGCGTCGCTATCCACTTCGCGGCTGGCCTTGCGGGCGGCGGCCAAATCATTGTCGTTCACCTCGCCCTCGCGGTTAGTGTGTATCACCAGCAGTTTGTCATCGCCAAAGTCGGCGGGATAGTGGAAGCGCAACGACTTGGCTACCTTGTCGGCATCAGCGGTGCTGTTCATCATGATGAACATGATGGGCCGCTTGGTCGGTTTGTATCGCTCGCCGTATTCGCGCCAGCGTTCCACGGCGGCGGTCAGGTATTGCTTGTACCTTTGCCAAACGTCGTCGGTCTCCGCATCGCTAACCCCGCTGGTTACGCCCTTTATCGGTCGCTTGACGATGCCATCTATGATTGCCTGCTTCAGGGGATAATCGGAGATGACCCATGAAAATAGCCGACCATCGTTATGTCGCGGGGTGGCGGTGAAGTCGAACTGGCCGATTAGCTCATGCCCATCACCTTCCACTAGTCGCTCGTGGAGGCTGTGGATAGTGTTGTTCCACGCGCTGGATTCGTCGTGGGTATGGTGGGCCTCGTCGTTCAGCACGAGGCAGTTACCCCGCGCCACCATGCGGCTGATGAAATGGTCGGGGTCTTCGTCGCTGCTGCCCGGCTGCATCCCCATCATCGCCGCAATGGCATCAGGCATCTTGCTGCTTTCCTCGTGCGGGTATAGCTGCTGGATGTTGGTCAGGTACAACGCGCCCCGACTGGCCCCCCGTTCCGCCTCGCCCCGCATATAGCACTGGAAGTTCCAGTCTATTTGCTTCCAGTGGGGGGGGATCAAGGGGTCTAGGTTGAAGATGCGCCCGCCCTCGAAATCTAGCTTTAGCCGCTCGAACACGATCACATTGGGGGCAATCAGCAGGAAGGTGTTGGCGTAGTCATTCTTGTTCTCGTTCAGCCAATTCAGGTATTGCCATACCATCGCCATCGCCATCACCTTGGTCTTGCCGCTGCCGGTCGCCATCTTCACCGCATAGCGGCAGAAATCGTCGCGGCGGGGGGCGGCTCATACTGTGTTAGGAGTTACGCAGCATAGCCGCTAGTAAGTGGCGAAACCACCGTCCGGTTTGGTACAATAAGCTCATGCTCTACCTTAATCCTAAAGCTAAATACTATCCCGCCGCCAAGTGCGACGAGTTCGACTACATTAACTTCCTA
>JBBSEE010000304.1:0-4480 GCA_038239995.1 Chloroflexia bacterium
ATAGACCTAATCCGTTTATCCGTTTTTTCAATCCGTTGGCTAGTTGTCCCCACCTTCAGGGCAAAGATGATGACTGATACCACAAGTGGGGGCGAGTTTAACCTTGCAGCGCGGCAATCTTCTCGCGCATGATGGCAATCGCCTGCTCACTCGCCTCCGAGGTCATCGGGGTATCGTAGAACTGACTAAGCTCGAAGGGCTGGCCCACGTTCAGCTTGAGGCGAGCGGGCTTGGGGAACTTCGCCCCGCGCGGGTAGGACTTCTCCGTGCCGCTGATCGCCACCGGCAACAGCGGGCAGCGCATCTTAATCGCAAACCGCACCGCCCCGCTCCGCATCTGCTGCAACTCGCCGCTACTGCTGCGTGTCCCTTCGGGGAACAGGCCCAGTACCGCGCCCTCTTTCAGCATGGTGAGGGCCACCGTCATCGCGTGGCGGTCGAAGCTATCACGGTCCACCGGAAACATCCCCCAGCGGGTGATGATGAAGCGCACGAACTTGTTATGGAACAACTCCTTCTTGCCCATGTAGTGGATGAGCCGCGGCTGCAAGGCCCAACCGATGAAGATGGGGTCAATGTAGCTGACGTGGTTGGCAATCACAATCACCGCCCCCTTGCGCGGCATATTCTTGCGACCAATCACCTTTGCGGGCAGGTAGATGTGGAACAGCAGCCAGAGGAACACCTTGCCCAGCGCGGTCCAAAACGGGTCGAAACGGGGTAGACCATTCTTCATCGTTAGCCTCGATTTAACAGGGACTGTGCGTAGGTGATGTAGAAATAGACGGCGGCGGCGGTGATAATCACGCTGTCTATCCGGTCCAGCACCCCGCCGTGACCGGGGATGAGGTGGCCGCTGTCCTTCACCCCCGCCGCCCGCTTGAACATCGACTCGATGAGGTCGCCACAGACCGAGGCGAGGGCGAGTAGGGGGCCGAGCAGCAAGGCCGCATACCATGCCAGATGCAAGTCGGGCAGCAGCAGGGCCAGCAACAGCACGCCGAGGATGGTGAAGAAGATGCCGCCCAGTAGCCCCTCCACCGTCTTCGCCGGGCTAATCCAGGGTATCAGCTTGTGCTTGCCGAGGCTGCGCCCCACGAAGTACGCGCCAGTATCCGCCACCGTAGTGACCACGAGGGCAAGCACTATCCACCACACGCTCTGGGCGTAGATGAACCAGCCTAGCCGCAGCAGCCAGCCGATGTATAGCACCCCGGCGAGGGTGAAGGCGATGTTCAGCCACGACTGGCGCAGTTGGCCGCTGGTAAGCTGGGGGGTGGGAGCAAGCAAGGCCGCCCCGCCGCTGCCACCCCTCACGCGGAGGCTCCCCACCTGCCAGAGGATTGCCAGCAGCAAGGTTGCCAACAGAATCGGCTCATCGAGGCCGAGGCCGTAGCCCGCGTCGGCGATGAGGGCAAAGGCGGCGGCCATCCCCACGGCATAGGCCGGTTGGATACCGCCCGCCTGCATCATGGTGTAGAACTCATGGGTTGCCAGCAGGGTCATCAGCAGCAGCACGCCGAGGAACGGCAGCGGCCCAGCGAGCAGCACCACTGCCAGCAGCCCGACCAGCACTATCCCGCTGATTATCCGCGTTCGCACCGTCGTTGCTCCTAGTTGGCCGCCGCTATTGCCAGCGGGCGATAAAAGGTGTATACTTTTTCAAAGCCACTCAAGTTCATCCCCCAAGTTCAGCAGGAGGGTAACGTCATGGTGCTAAATTACTTGATAATCGTGGTGGTCGCTTACCTAATTGGCGCGATTCCGGTGGGCGCTATCGTGGTACGGATGTACAATATTGACATCACTACGAAGGGCAGCGGCAAGACCGGGGCGACCAACGTGCTGCGGACTGTGGGCATCAAGCCCGCCCTCACCGTCGCGCTGGGCGATTTGCTCAAGGGCATCCTCGCAGTGCTGGCGGCGCGGCTGATTATGAACTGGGCGGGCGCGGCGGACAGCACGGTGCAGGTGGGCGGCGCGACCCTTGCCGCCCTGCCCCTCGCCGAGTTGCTGGCCGCCTTCGCCGCGGTCGCGGGCCACGTCTGGTCGGTATGGCTGCGGTTGTTCGCGGGCAAGTGGGGCGGGGGGCGCGGGGTAGTCACCGCCACCGGCGCGATGCTGCTCGTCAACCCCTGGGTCATCCTCATCGCCGCGCTGGTCGCCTTCCCGGTAGTGGGTATCTCCCGCTACGTGTCGCTGGGCAGCATCCTCGGCGCGTTGACCAGTGCCATCGTCATCGTCGCGCTGGTGGCGATGGGGGGGATGAACTGGCTGTACATCTTCTTCATCGCCCTCCCCATCTTCATCATTGTGGCCCACAAGGACAACATCGAGCGGCTGATGAAGGGCACCGAGCGCAAGCTGGGCGAACGTGCCTAATTCTAGCACAACCGAGGGGACAATGGCAAAGTTTCGGGTGGGGATACTGACGATTAGCGACAGCGCGGCGCGGGGCGACCGTCCCGTAGATGCCAGCGGGCAGGCGGCACGACAACTAATCGAGGAGGGGCTGGAGGCGACCGTCGCGCAATACGCCATCGTCCCCGACGAGGCGGCTCAGATTAGCTCCCGCCTAAGCGCGTGGGCCGACGATGAGCATCTGGACCTGATACTGACCAGCGGCGGCACGGGGCTGACCTCCCGCGATGTCACTCCTGAAGCGACGCTGGCGGTGGGAGAACGCATCGTCCCCGGCCTCGCCGAGATGATGCGGGCGCAGACGGCGGTCAACACTCCCCTCGCCTACCTATCGCGCAGTGTGGCAGTCACGCGCGGCCAGACCCTGATTATCAACCTACCCGGCAGCCCCAAAGGGGTAAGCGAGTGCATCACCGTGCTGCTCCCCATCCTCACCCACGCGATTAAGCTGACCCGCGACGAGTGGGGGGGACATTAGGGGATTTTAGATTGGGGATTTTGGATTTTGGATTGCGGTTACGCATTTTGGCCGGGGGATACATCACTAACTCAAACCTCAAACCTCAAACCTCAAACCTTTACTTCACCTGTGGGCCACCCGCGCTGGCAACCCCGGCACTGTTGTAGGGCTTGGCGATGACTAGCCAACGGTAGCTGTCCACCGCGTAGGGCCAGCAGGTGATGAGGGTAAGGGTCTGGTCGGGGGTGGGGTTCATGTACTGGGCGTTGTGGATGCGCTGCTCCAGCGGTACACCCTCCTCCTTGACCTTCTGTATCTCAGTCACTACGTAGATGAACTCATCGCCTTGCTCGTTGTACAGCCTTATCTCTTCGCCCAGCTTCACATCGGGTAGGTAGCGAAACACCTCGCCCTTGTAGTCATCGTGGCCGCTGATGACGATGTTGCCCACCTCGCCGGGGTTGGCGGTGCCCTGATGATGACCGGCGGCGTACTCGGCCACGTCCCACGCGGTGATTTCGGTGCCGGTCTTGGGGTCAATCGCGGTGTGCCAGCCGATGTTGATAACCTTGCTGTCCAGCTTAATCGCGGGAATGACGATGCGTAGCGGGGCACTAGTGGGGTGGAAGTCGCCATTAGCCGCCCCGCCGCCGCCCAGCACCGGCAGGTTGCCGCCATTGTACGCTTGGTTGCCGCCCGCCGCTACGGTGGGGGCGGGGTTGCCAGTCACAACCGTGGGGGTGGTCGCCATCGCCTCAGAGGGCAAGTAGGTAGTCTCCGGTGCGCCGGTCAGCACCTGCTTGTCGGGGGTGCTGTTCTCCAGCCACCAGTAATAGACTTGGAAGCCGCCCACCACCAGCAGGAGTATCACCCCAACCACAATCAGCCCATTGCCGAGGTAGCGCATCGTCTTGCCCCGCTTGCGAAGTTCGGGGGGGAGGGGCGGCGCATCCTCGTCCAGCAGCTTATCGGTAATCCGCCCCCCACGCGGCGGCAAGGCCGGCGGCGGGTCAGCCTCAGCCGTGACTAGCTGCTCATCAATGCGGTCAATCACATCAGCCAAATCAAGTACGCTCCTTCGTTCATGCTGCTATATATACAACGCAGCGCGGTGGCTGGATGTTGCATTCACCGCCTATTGTACCCGAAAATGGTAGGGGGAGGCAAGAGGGGCAGCACACACTTTAATCCAAATGTAAGGAAAGATAGCGGTGAGGCATGAGCGGTGAGGTATGAGTGGTGAATTGTAATAAACCCCCAGCGGGGGTTTGGGGAAGAAATGCTGAATTGCCCGCATGGCTGAAGCAGCTACTAACCTAAGCCCCCAGCGGGGGTTTGGAGAGAAATGCTGCCCTACGAACCCGGCTAATCCTGCACTATCCCCACTCACCCGTGCTTGGCGAGCCGCCACAATCGTCTCGACTACTCCTTCCAGCGACTCATACACCTCTAGGTTGTTGAAGCGGATAACCTGCCAACCCCGCTGCGCCAGCCATTGGGTGCGGGCCGCGTCATACTCCACTTGTTCAACGTGGCTGTCCCCATCTAGCTCGACGATTAGCTTGGCGGCGATGCAGCAGAAGTCCACAAGGTAGTGAT